>JAQBTZ010000064.1 GCA_027624675.1 bacterium | reverse complement strand
TTTAAAAATATTTTTATTAATTTCTATTGTACGATTTTTCGTAGAACAATATGTGTAAGAATTTACTAATTGAAAAATAATTCCGTTTTTAGCCAAAACAAACTCTGTGCTTAAATATGAGTAGCTATGTAATGCTACAGAACCTAAAAATATTTGGTCTACCTGATTTAATGGTTTTGTAGAATACAATCCTTTGTAAACTGGAACTAATACACCATTTTTAACATACCTTGATATTGTTGTATTTAGAGTTGCAGAGTTGTCAAGCCCCCATAGTTTTCCTAAGTCTTTAGTATAAAACAAAGGCTTATCTTGTTTTAATAATATATTTGTTTTGTTTTGAGGTTGTGTTATTCTGTACATATATGTACAAGATAACATAGCATAGCTTATCTGTAAATAACCCAAACTACTATCTTCAAAATGCACCCTTGACACTTAACCTGAAATCTTGCATTATTATATTAATGGAACTGTCAACCAATAATTATCAACACCAAGAATTTCATATATTACTTGCTTCTTCTATTTTAATTTTAGGCACCTACGCTTTTCAAGATATTTTATTTGCTCCAAGTTTATCTTCAACACCACAAAACATTGAAATTTTCCAGCTAAATACACCTAGTTCAGAGGTTTTTAATACACCAATTTTTGAAGAAAATATTGTAGAATATACTGGTGTTGTTGCTTTTAATCAAAATACAAATCAGTACATTCTTCAGACCACTAACGGATCAGAGTATATTATTACCTCGCGTTTTGCTGACTTTTTAGAATTAGTTGGTGAAAGAGTTATGATTGGTGGAGATTTAAACGGAACCACTATCGAGGTAAGTAAAATCCAACTTCAGTAGATTCTGGGCTAGGCCAGAATGACGAAATACCCTATATTAGCTACTAATTATTTATACACTTTTACTAGCTTTGCGGTTACAACCAACCTATTTAAAGTTGTTCCTGGTGGGTAACAAGTTTGTAAGGTTACAATTGGTTCTAAAACCTGTCTTGTTAACGGATAAGTATTAAACCCTGCAACAACCTCTTTGCCAATAACTGCATACTGATACCTTTTTCCTTCGTAAAAAACGTTTATCTTATCGTCGTTGTCTAGCTTTCTTAACAGATTAAAGATATTTGCATATTTCCCTATCTGCCAAAAATTAATAGAAGAGTGCGCAAACAGATAAGTATTGCCTCCCCTATCAGGGGTAGAAGAGGTTACAGCATGTGCAATTCCTTTATCTAATGCTTTAAAATACTCATCTTTTTCAGTAACCGAAACATTTTTAACAACAGGTGCATTTACCCCAATTTTTTCAATTACAACTGCAAAATCCTTGTTTGTTGGCTCTACATTTAACACCTCTGATCCGTTTAACAAAGCGCTAAACAGGTCGTTTGCCTTTTTGCCGTCAGCTGTATCAACACTGTACTCAACACTTCTAAATCTCCTTATTTGATATGATATTTCACCAACTGCAATTGGCACAAAATCTAAAAGCAAGATAACTGCACCTATGCCTATAAGTAGATTTGCAACTGAAGCTAAAAATGATCTTTTTTGAAATGACATAATTTTAACTTCAAACCTATAACTAATTAAGCCAATATCTCTTTAGGGTAAAACCGATCAAAAGAACCAATTTTACAGTCTAGTTTCTTTGCTATTACAAGATTAGCACAATCAAAATACGATGTTCCTTTTTTTCCATACGAATTAAATTCTTCCCAGATCTTTTTCTTATCTTGAAAATCTAATTCTAAAACTACGTCTGCCATCTCTATTACTTTTGCAACAACTTCTATTGCAATTTTTTGGTCATATAGTCTTGAAACCGTTGTTGCAAATTCAAAAGTAATAATATCTAAAACTATAAATTGACTAGTCTCTTTATTCTTTTCGTATATATTTAATGCTTTTTGATGAGTTGACTGATTTTCAAACAAAAATGAGATAAGAAAATCTGTATCAACAATTATTCCTTCAAATATCATAAATTTCATTGTGTCTTTTATACATATCTTTTGGGGCACCTTTCCCACTATACTTTCCAATCAAACTTTCAAGCCCTTTTTTCTTTTTCACATCAATATATACGTTTTTATCTAGGCTTAATTTAATGCCATCTCGTACAACTTCACTAAAATTTTTACCCTCAAGCCTACCTTTCCCTTTAGCTTTAATGTATAGATCTTCGGGTATATATATCTGTCGTCTAATCATTGCCATAGTTTTAATATTGTATGTTGTATGTTGTATGTTGTCAAGAACCCTAAATTTGCAATAACGTCTGTAAACCCAGCCTCAGCCTCATTTCCCACCTCTTTCCCACCTCGGGGGTGGGAAATGGCGGAAACACTTACTTTACAGCCCTTTTTCATAAATCACACTAATATCATCGCGGTAAACCTCTTTGTACCTATATTTTTCTGGATTTTCTGTCAACTCTAAATCAATATATGTATATGGACTAATAAATAAGAAATCGGTCTTTAAATTATCAAGTTTTTCATCCCAACCTGGTTTTGTCTGGTATATATCAAGCCATACAGCATATGGGCTTTTCCCGTTTTCAGGATCAATCCATGCAGGCATTCGACCATCTACAAATAACTTTGCAGTTGGTAATTTCCAGATCAAAAAACCACCCCACTCGTACCTGTTGTACACACTTACATTTTTGCCCTCTAAAAGCGCAATTGCCTTACAAGGGTATTGAACATCAGAGTTAGTGCAATAACTGTTATAGGTTGAGTTTTTAACCGTATTAGCCACAATAAACGGTGCAATAAACAACATAAAAATAATAAACAAAATAATTAAAAACTTCTGACCATAGAGGCTTATTGCCTTATCAGTTATAGATGGAAAGATCTTAAGACCACCTAGAAATACAATGTAAGAAAAGAAAAATACAGGTACGTTTCGATTTGCGGTTAAAGCCAGGTAAAGGGTGATAGTTAAAACTGCAGAGCCAAATAGCAATAGCTTTTTGTTAGAAAACTGAAGGAATAGAAAAAAGAGATACAAAATAATCATTACAAGCATTACTAATGGCTTTGGACTAGTCCACTCTGCAATCAACATATTTAAAGGTGTCTGCCCATGGTGGATTATCTCTGTGTAAACTCTATACCCAAATGGGTTTAAAAATGTTGCCAAAATCGAGACCAAAGTTAGTAAAAGCAACCATACATAACCTTTCAAGGTTTTATCTTTGTAGTACGAAATGACTTTCAAATCTTGGTTTTTCACTAACCCAAAAAGAAGCGTAACCAATTCACAAGTAACAAACAAGATAAGAAATAAGGGGCCTAGAAAAAATCCAGCGTGTGTATTTGCCCAGATCAAAAACAAGATTGGTGTAATTAACAACATCTTATAACCTAAAAACCTAACAGATTTTATAAGAGCTAAAAACAAAACAATAAACACCAATGTTATAATCTGTGCCCTAAACCCAAACCCAAATACGTTCCATGAAAAAAATGTTGATAATAAAAATAACGTAACAAACACAAATTTATTTAGCTTGGTTGATTTATATAAAAAAAATGCAAAACTCGTCATTAGTATCGAATAAACAACACTTGTGCCAACAAACCCCCCAAGGTTAAATGTTAGATATAAAAGTCCATCAAACAAAAACGATGGATATGCCCATTTATAATCTGGTAAGTAATAGGTAAAGTTATTATCAATACATAGATTACCAGCAAGTAACAGCTGTCCACATTTATAATGCCACCCAAAGTCAACATCAGTTTGGGGGATAAAGAATATAACGGCAACGGTTAAAAGGAAAAGTACTAGAAATAATCTGCTTTGTCTCATTCTAATATAGTACCCTACCTGCTTAATTTTGAATATTAATAAAAAGTTGCATACTAATATTAACTTGGGTTAGTATTACTAAATGAAAGTTAAACAAGGAGATTATCAAACACAATCACGAAAAACATGGAAATATGTCGACACAAAAGGAAATGCAATTATTTACCCATGTTTAGGATTATCAAATGAAGTTGGAGAAGTTCTTGGTAAAGTTAAAAAAGTTTTTAGAGATAATAATGGTGAATTTTCTGAGGAAATTAAGCAAGACTTAAAAGCCGAA
>JAQBTZ010000063.1 GCA_027624675.1 bacterium | reverse complement strand
ACCCCTCTTTTCATCATGAAACTCAGCTAAAACTTTACATGGATTTATGTCCCAATGTTTACTTGCAAGCAATGAAGCTAAACTCTTTCCAACCTCAACATCACAATCCAATTCTGTTTTATAAGTCTCACCAACATCAGGTTTTAAAATTATAAGTTGTTTTGCTTTTTCTAAATTAATTCTATGTTGCAGACTTTTTTGCCAGGCATACCCTTTTCTAGCAACTATCGTTATATTTTTTGGGATCTTAATAACATTGTTAATTTTTTCCATCACCATTAGTGGTTCTTCATTACTAACAATTACAAAAGACTGCTTTTCTTTTACATAAGCATTACAAAGCTCAGTTAATAATGGAATTAATCTTCTAGAAAAATTAAAAAAGATAATATGATTTTCTTCTTCAATTTTAGTTTTACCTGATCTTAACGACTCAATTCTTGCAGCTATGAAATTAGTTACAATACCAATGATTGAAGAAAATATTAAAATACCAAATATGGTAATATTAAACTTTAATAAAAAATCAAAAAAACCATTTTTATTTCCATCAAGCCCAAAAATTGCATTTTGATCAAAAAATAAATTAAACCCTTGCCATAAGGTTTCTACAAAAAAGTTACTTTCAGATAAAAGTCCTATTTTTTGAAATACAAAAATAACTGTGGATATGATAAGAACACCAATAAAACTAAGTGCTATGAAAAATATTATTAAATTCAATAAATTCTTTTCAAAAGCTTTATTAAATCTGTATTTTATAAATTTCCACATAGTTCTTTTAATTTGTCTAAAATTTTAACTTAAGGTTTTATCTCTAAATTGTCGATAATCTTTTATGAAATTCTTGATTAATCCATAATATTCATCATCCTTGATTTCTTTAAGAATTTCATTTTTTGCAATTTGAACCGACTTATCTTCTTTAACTTGCGTGCCATTTGAAATTTTAAATCTTTGATGAAGAATTCTTGCAACTAAGATTAGTTCGGAGGCTACTTCAATATCATGAATAACTTTTTCATTTCTATATTGCTCTAAAATAAAACTAATAACTTCTGTTACCCGTGTTTCAGATTGTGTAAGTACATTACCTTTCATTACTTCATCACCTTTCTAAAATTACATATTCCACATGTCTCACCAGACTCAGGAGTTTCTTTAGAATATATAACATCCTGAATTTTGGTTATGTAACCTAAAAGATTTTTGTCATCTCTTGGTATCTCAAACCATTGGGTATCCATATGAATGTTACAATTTTTTCCATCTGCTTTTGAAATATCACTTGGTTCAAAACAAAAAACACCTAGTCGTTTTATTGGAGTTAATTTTAAACTACCCTCTTTAGGTTTTTCCATCATTAATGCATAACTCTGAAGCTGTGTTGCAAAAGCATCAATTTTATTCTCACCAATCTTTGTTGTTTTAAAGTCTACTATAGTAAAAGAGTCTTTATGCTTGATATAACCATCAATTTTACCACTCATAGTAAAAGGTCTATCTTTAAGATCATATAAGATTTCAGATCTTAACATCTTATTATAATCACCGACAATCACACCTTCTTCAAGTGTGTCACTAAGTGTCTTGCTTGATTTTCCGTGATAGAAGTTTTTTTGTAAACTATCAAATTTAGAGAAGATTCCAGGAAAAGGTACCTTAAGAACAATGTTATTTACTTTTTTATCATAATAACATCTTTTGCAAACTTCGTAACCATATGCAAATTCACTTGGTGAAAAATTAAACATCTCACTTTTATCTTTCATGGGATTTATACTATCAACTTCTTTACTGTGGGTCTTCACTTTAGTTTTATTTATATTCAATATTGCTTCCTTTTTTTGATGATTATGATTTATTAACATGCTCTAACAATCTCATACTTTTCTATTACGTCAACTGAGATGGAGGTGAAATGTTAGCTGTTACTTTTCACTAAGCTTATTAGCTCTTTCAATGATTAATTTTAATTCTAAAATTTTATCCTCAACATCATTAAGAGCTTTACTAATATGTTTTTTTTCAGTCTCTGATATTCTATTACCGCTCTCACCTTCTGGATTTATAGCTTTTTGAGTAGTTTCCATTAATCTACCTATCTTTGCTCCAATATTTATCAGTGTATTTGATGCATTATCTAAATTTTTATATTCAGGATTAGTTGCTTCCAACATATCTTCATGAGCAGTAAGCATGGGGCTACCCAGGCCTCTTTTTAAGCATTCTATATCTATTTTAATGGAGTCAATATGATGAATATCTTGTGTATCATTTTCATCACTACATTTTCTAAAATGAGATTCAGTTTTACCAGTCACATCTTTTAAAGCTTCACTTTTTAAATCTTTAATAACCTCTTTAAGTGCACCTTCTAATGAAATTAATTTTCTAGAATAACCTGACATGATTTTATCTTACATAGGTGAAATTCATTTGTAAACATTTCACTGCTCCCTTGGTTGACGTAATAGGAATTCGTGCAATTATAGAAATATGAAAAACAACAAACAAAAGACGGAAATACCTAAAAAAAAGGCAAATACAATAATAAGTTTTTTAATATTCTTTATAGTTGTTCAGTCATTTTTTGCTTACGAAAATATAATAGATAGATTGAGTCAAAAATTTAACACTATTACTTCGTGCTTTAAAAATAATGATCAAATAAATGAAAATTATAAGATCAAAAACTGGTCTGAAGCAAAAAAACTTAGCAATAAAGATAAACAAGTAACTGAAAATAAATTAACAGGTTTTTTTTTAGACTTACCAAACTTGGAGGTTAATTAATGATTAAAAAACTTTTTTATATTTCTATGTTTTTATTAACTAGTTTACTTTTAAATCAATGTTCAACTTATACAGTTAAAAAAGACATTACTAAAAATGGTGAATTAACTAAAACACCTAAATGGTACATAAAGTATAAGCGTGAGGACAAAAACTGGATGTATGAAACGGCATCTAGCGTTTCACCAGACCTTGAATTAGCTGTTAAGAAATCAACACTTTTGGCTAAAGCTAAACTGGCTGATCGTATTAACGGAAAAATGAATAATCAAACTACTATCAATAAAGAAGAAGTTGGTATTGATGAAGATAACAATATAACAGGACAAGCTGAAGATACTATCGTTAACATTGTAGGAGACACTTTAGTAAAAAATTATATTGTTGAACAAGTTGAAATATTCTTCACTCATCACAAATCTTATCGTGCTTATGTAAAAGTTAAAGTTTCGAAAGAAGATGTTGAGGTTATTATAAGCGATATTAAAACTGAAAAAAAACTAGCCCTTGCTAACAAAAAACCTAATAAATTAAAATTAAAAGTTAAGGAGGTTTTAGATAACCTTGACTAAAAATATAATAATTTTAATTTTAGGTTTTATTGTTTGGTTTGCTTACAACGATGAAGCTCATTCTGTAAACCAGGAAGATCAATATTGTGATATCAAAACTACCTTAATTAGAACTGTTGATGAAAATGGAAACACCATAAGTGAAAAAAATGAAGAGGTAGTTGAATGTGATGATGGTGTTAAAGACTTTTTACAAGATGCAGGTATAGCAGATGATTGTAAATATTATACTTGGACAGGTATGGAGGGCTATACACCAGTAGAATATAGAACTCTTGCTTGTCATAAACTGGATGGAGGTTATGAGATTATTCCAAATTATTCTGGTATTGAGTAGTTTATTATTAATTAACTGTGTTGGGGTTCATCCTCAAAAAGTTGATATAAATAAAATTAAAAAAGAAAGAAAACTCCCAACACCAGATTTCTTTATTCCAGATGCTCAATATATAACTTCGGGTAATGGTTCTAGCTGGAACTTAAGACAATTTTTAGATTTTAGATTTTTTTCCCCACCCTTCTTTAATAGTAAAGAGACTAAACAACATAAGGCTGCTGTTTACATGGCAATAAAGCATATGAAAGATTTTGAAGTTGTAAGCTGGTACAGCGAAACAAGAGATGCTGGGGGTAAGGTTAGACCAATATTTACCTACTTCATTAATTCAAGTACCTGTCGTGATTTTCAAGTTCTTTTATATATAGGTAAAAAAGCAAGATCTAAAACCTTTACAGGATGTAAATTTGTTTGGGGTTATTGGGGTTTTAATTATTGGGATTGGCCTGGTGCAGAAAAATATTTAAATTAATCATGACAAGAAATGTTAAAATACATAAATTTTTTGCTTTAATTTTCATAAGTTTAATTTTTA
>JAQBTZ010000062.1 GCA_027624675.1 bacterium | reverse complement strand
ATATTAATTCCAAAACTTCCACTAACTATAGCAAGTACAATATACCAAAACATATCTGGTGCAGATTTTAAAATCTCCCAACCTGAAATCATATAGTCTCTAGTTTGTGGAAAAAAGTGTGCAACAAGTAATGCAGTAAAAACTATTGTAAGCCATTCGTCTTTCCAACTTTTTTCACTTGCTACTACCTGTGCAACTTGAACTGTTTTAAGAGCTTCAATTTCTACAACTCTTTCAATCTTCTTTACTTCTAAATAATGTTTAACTTCTCCAATAGTTTTATCTGCTACTAAAGAAAAAATTGGATTTTTAAATAATCCTAATACAAATCCCCACATTATTTTTTAGACCTATTTTTAGATTTATCCATAATTCTTAAATTACTTGGGGAATTATTTTTTGGATTTCCGTCTTTATGGTCTATATCTTTATTTTTAACAGCAGAAATTCCTAATTTTTTAATCATTAGATTTCTAGCTATTCTTCTTTTCTGTCTATTATTTCTGTCGTCTTCAGAACGAATTGCGTATTCTCTTTTGTAATCTCGTTCTCTCACTAAATAATGCTACTTCTAGCAATTTTATCTTCAATTTCTTTTCTATAAGCTGGGTCTTTAGAATATAGAGGATTGTTCATTGCTTGTGTTATTTGAGCAATAGATTGAAAAGCGTCATTAGAAGACGTTTCTGTGTCTCCTTCAAACATTCTTGATTGATTAGAACTGGCAGTAATACCTGCTTTTGAAGCAATATATTGAACTGCAAATTTTACTTGTTCTATTGAACCAGTATCTAATGTTTCATTAAAAGCATCTTGTTCTGCTTTATTTAAGTTTGATTGTGCAAATTTAATTACTTTTTCATAATTATCTTGGCCACCAACAATGTCGTGAACAATTTTAACTTCATTATCTGCAATAGCTTTTTGACCTGCAATATAACCATCTACGAGTTCTTTATTTAAACCTAACTTCTCTAAAGATTTATAACTAGTATTAGATAGAACACCTTTTTCTGAAAACTCTTTATAAAAAGGTTCTAAATTATTTTGATTGTTTATATTTTCTTCAGCTTGTTTTTTATCTTCCGTTATTGATGGGTCATTAGGTTCAGTACCTGATAACTTTCTTTCTAAATTAGAATATGCTTTTGCTAAATCTTCAGCACTTGCAAATTTTTCTGGTAACCATTGCGGTCTTGTTGTTGTGCTAATGTTATCATTAGGTTCAACTTTAATTAGACCACTTTGTTGTTGTGCGTCTTGTTGTTCTAATGAAATATTATTATTTGTATCTGATTTTATTTCTACTCTTTGACTATCCATATATTATTCCTATTGGTTTTGATTTATTTCTATTTGTCCGTCAGAAGTTAGACTTGCTCCCATTCCAGCTTGTTGCATTGATTTACCTGCTTCAATGGCAACTCTTGGGTCTGCTAACGTTTGTTGGGCAAATGCTTGTTGTTGAGCTTGTGATGTCTCTTGTTGTATTTGCTCTGGTGATTTAATTAATCCTTGCGTATCAATAGAGTTTGCTACTGCAAATTTCTTGATTGCATCATCAAGGTTAATATATTTCGCAAGAGTTTCAGCACCCAGAGTATTTGCTAAATCAGACATAAACTGTAAAAGTTTTAATCTGTCACTTGCTCTACCTAGTCCTTCCATTCCAACTATAATTTTTACTTTCACAAGTTCTTTTGGAAGATTAGGTAATAGTTTTTTCTCTCTTAACATTGATAATTTTGTATTAATGTAAGGAAGTTGAAATTCAGTTGTAAGTAAAGCGTACACTCCACCTAAAGCATCATTCAATTCATTAGCAATTAATTGTACTTCTGTTGCTGTAACTCTTTCAGCTTGTCTTTGAACACTTGCATTTAATAAGAAAGCAAATTGAAGACGTTGTTCAATTCTTCCCATTGTTTCATAAGCTATTCTAAAATCTGCAAATTTATTGGCCTGTAAAACTGTAACGTCTTTTGCATCACCTTCAATGATTGCGCCATTTGGAGCTTTGGCTACGGAAGATGCTCTTGTTGTACCATTTGGAGCAACTAGAAAAAGCATTTTAGCAGATGCACTACTACCTTCTAAAATGGCTCTAGTTAATCCTTCCAGAGATTTAAGGTCTCCGAGAAAAGTTTCAACGTGTGACCTTCCGTAAGACATACCGTCAATACGGTTAAATCTTAAAGCAATGAATGGAATTTTATCTTCATCAAAAACTTCTCTATAAACAATTTTTTTCGCAAGTTCTTGTGAAAGATAATATTTGTTATCTTGTAAATATACGCAGGTAAATAAATTTAATGTTTTTTGTTCTTCATCAATTTTATTACCAATAATCTTTTTTAATTCTTTAGGTAATGAGTTTGGTGAAACACCTTCTTTAATAATAATTTTTAAAACTTTTCCTTGTGGGTCACGTCTAACTACATAATTTTCTAATCTATAAGTACGTAAACCAGTATCTGATAATTTTAGTAATACATTACCAGAAACAATTAAATGTTTAATAGCTTCAAAGAAAGCAACTCTGTCATTATTGGTTTCAATACTGTCCATAACAGCTTTTTCTATTTTTTGTAAACCTTGCTCAATAGTAGCTTTCTGTTCTGGGTTGCCTTGAATATTTTTATAAACTAAAGCATCAACATCTAATCTAAAGAATGGAGACTGCGGTGGAAATAAAGCTAACATTAATTTACTAGCTAAATTTGTTACACCTCGTCCACCTACTGATTGATATGGTGTCGGATAATATGTTGCTTCGTTACTTGATTTTGGTGGATATAAATGTGGAATTGTAAGTTCGGCACACTCTCTTGCTCGTTCTAAATAGATTTCTCTATCTATCTCCATCTTTGAATACTGACTTTCGTGTGAACTTTTATCTTCACTGATAGTTGAAGCACTCAATTTATATTGCATTAATTATTAACCTCTTGGAAAATTAACACCACTACCTGACATACCAGATAAAGGTATTCTTAATGAACCTCTGCCAACTCTTTTTTTGGAAGCTGACGAAGCATCATTTGTGTCTATAACTGAACCAGAACTATCACGCTTTTGTGCAATTTTAGGAGCATCTTGTGTAGTTGTAGCATTAGAAACTCTTGGTGGAGTTTCTGGAATTGGCTCTGGTAATGGTGGCGGTGTGGGTTGGGACATTGTAGGCATTGAGATACACATATTTTTTATTATTCCTCTTGTTGTTTTAGTTTTTCGATTAGATGTTTTACGACTGACCTTTGACCTGATTTATAAAAAATAATTCGTTCACTATCATTCAAATCAGCGCATTGTTCAGGAAAAAGAATATTTAGGTACTTAATCAGTTCTTCTTTGATTGTTGGAATTAGTAACTGTTTTTTATCCATTGAATACTCCTAAAGTGGAACTTAATTGGGTTTTTAATCTTTTAATTCTCCAGCAATAGCCGAGTAACCACAGGCATCTACATAATCATCAATATTGAATTGCCCTGCTTTGGTTCTAGCTAATTTAAGTAAAACCATAAGAATAGCTACGTCTTTAGGTGTTATTGTTGTTTCTAAATAAGCACTCCAAAGTAAAGAAATATTCTTATGATTTTCTAATTTATCTCCGTGAGTTTTATCTCTATCACCATTAACTAATTTTTCTGCTTGTTGCAGTATTTCAAAAGTTTTCATTAACTTGCTTTTTTTGTTAATTGATAATCTTTATATTTATAATTCCAAAGAATGATTTCATTAGTTTGGTAATTGTATTCTCCAGTTCTTAATATACGTGCTAATTTAGCTTGATGATAAGCGTCTTCAAAAGTTTGTTTATTACGACCATACTCTTTAATGACTGCGTCCCACAATTCGTCTAAAGATTTTTTATCAAGAAGTACTCTAGATGCTTTAATTGCACCTACGCCAGAACAACCTTTATATCCGTCAGCTTGGTCACCAGTTAATACTTGGGTACAGAAATTGTAATCAGCTTTTAATGGGTCAACGTATTCAATACTATCGTCTATTATAAAACAATGCCACGTCGAGATAGTTCTCATATCTTTATCTCCTGAAATAATAACATTGTTTGTTTTATAAATTCCTGTTGCTAATAATCCTAGAACATCATCACCTTCAAGATTAGGAAATGAAACCCACTCATAATTTTTCTTAATCCATTCTTTTAATGGTGCGTAAGCAATAGGTTTACGAATTTTTGTCCTATAAGACTTATAGGTAGCATCTAATTTTTTTCTGAAATTTTCTCTATCTGAAAAACAAATAACTGCAT
>JAQBTZ010000061.1 GCA_027624675.1 bacterium | reverse complement strand
CCATCCTTATTAAATACGAGGCTTGACGTTGGTGATTTTCGTTTTGTGCATTACCCCCCCCTGTAGTTTTAGCTGATTTATAAAATGTTGGTGGTGTGTCAAGAATTACATCCATAGAACGCCCACGTGGTATTAAGTTTTTAAGGTTTCCCAGAAATGCAAGTGGTACTGCTGGAGTCATTGCATCCAACATGCAATCAGTGTCCCCTGTTATACATGCACTAGCTGTACTTGCTGTATCTACTATACCCATTACTACTGCCCCCTTTGCTATAACGGTCGCAACTGCTGGTGAACCTGCAACTATTGGTGCCACATACGCTATTCCAACTCCAATTGTTCCTCCTGCAAGTCCAGCTCCTGCTATGCCTAAACCCATATTTATCATTGCATCATCTTCGAGCGCTCCACCAGGGTTACTATCGTTATACCCCATTGTTGTATGCCCCATTGTTACTGTAGTTCCTATACTTGGTGCTGTTCCTGTTAAATTGGTTATTCCTGATAACTGTAACCCACTACTACTTGGCTTTGCGGGGCTACTTCCACCTCCTCCCTCGTGATCAATCATTCTATTTCCACTCGGATCTGTATTGTTTACAGGATTACTTGCAACATACTGATATTTATTTAACCCATCATCTACACTGTCTGCTTGTATAAATAGTCCTGTTTGTGGGTTGTAGTATCTTGCGTTGTAATACATTAGCCCCGTTTCTTCATCTTTCTTTTGTCCTGTGTATGTGTCTTCGACTATTTGTTTTTGGGCGTTTAGGGTAATAGATCCAGCTGAGCTGGATGACGATGGTATTGGGGTTCCGTATGCGTAGTATGTGTTTGCTTTTGGTATTGACGTTCCACTCGAGATAGCAGATTCAGATAGTTCTTGTCTAGTACTTCCTTGTGCGTCTGTTGTTATGTATGTGTACTTCCACGGCCCCGGTAAATCTCTTGTGTTTATATTCTTTTCTCTACTCTTTATTACCTTTCCCATTGTTCCTGCCACCCTTACTGTTTCTTTCTTTATTCCACTATCCTCTGTTGTTACTTCGTAATTTCCTATGTATGTTACTGCCCTACTTCCTCCATATACATTTGTTGGGAATAAAAATAAAAAAACTACGAAAAGCTGGGTGCTGACAAAACACCTGTCTCTAATACCTAGTTGTTTGAAATTTGGCAGGTTCATCGACTTACTATAAACTATTAATAATAAACTTTAATTTTTGCACATCAACCGTTGCTGTTGCCCATACTATCTCAAGATTAATATCATCATAACCATGTATTAATCTATTTCGCATTGAAACCGTTTCTAAAAGGGGGAACCCTGGGTTATTTTGTTGGAAGTCTTTACTCAATCTATTAGCTGCTTCTCCGATAATTTCGATATTCCTAATCACTGCATCCTGAGTTTTGGTATCCCTTACAAATTCCTCAAAAGTTATTCCCTCAATATATGCTTCAATTTTTTCAATAAGAAATAATATTTGCTGTAAGATTACTTTATCTTCTTTCATAAACGGTAACCAAATCTTTCTGGATATGAGGCAATACAAATTTATTAGGATTGGTAACAATATCTACCTCTTTACCCAATGTTTTTTCAAAAAGCTTTTGTATCCTATATAACTCAAACAAACCTATTGATTTTTCGGAAAAATCAAATTTAATATATAAATCTAAATCACTTTTTTCTGTTTGTTCCCCCCTTGCAGCAGACCCAAACAAACCAATAAACTTAATCGCATTATCGTTTGCAATCTGTTCAATTTCTGAAGAATTTTGTTGAAATAAAAAAATATCAGCCATGAATTAATTGTATCACCGTGAATATTGTAAGTACATCACTTATTAATTTCGAAAAAACACTAAACTTTCATCAATGCCTGTTTTTTATCCTCACCTATTAAAATAACTTTTTCATTTGCCTTTTTCACTTCTTCTTCTACCTGACTTTTTTGTGTCTTTTTTTCATCTTCTGAAATTACACCGTTTTCTTCCATCTCATCAAACGATTTCATTGCGTCTTGCCTAATATTTCTAATTGTTATTTTGGCATTTTCTACCTTTTCACCTACTAGCTTTGTAAATTCTTGTCTTCTTTCTTGTGTTAATGGTGGAACATTTATTATTACTCTATCAGAATCTGTATTTGGAACAAATCCCATCTTACTTGCCTCAACTGCCCTTGCAATTGGGTCTATATTGCTTTTATCCCATGGTGAAATTGAAATCACCCCTGCATCAACTGATATGCTTGCAAGCTCTACAATTTTCATCTTTGAACCATAAACATCTACAACTAAACTTTCTACTAATTGTGGTGTTGCCTGGCCTGTTCTAATTGCACCAACCTCTTCTTTTAAATAGTCGATTGCTTGATTTAATTTGTTCTGAATGTCTTGTTGTTTCATAGCAGTTTTTATTTAATTTAGATCTCGAATCTTGAAAACTCTGCAACTTGTATGTTTTCTCCTACTTTTGCTATTGTTTCTTTAACTAAATCTTCTATCGATTTCTTACTATCTCTAATATATGCAGATTTAAGTAACTCTTCGATATTTTCAGGATCCATTGCCGAAACCTGCATTGCTACCTCTTTTGCTAATTTCTGAAATTCATCTGTTTTTGCAACAAAATCAGTTTCGCAGGAAACCTTAACTAACGCACCTACTCGACCTGTGTGGATATAGCTTTCAACTAAACCTGCCTTTACCTCGCGGTCTGCTTTCTTTGCAGCCTTTGCAAGACCTAGTTTCATTAGCTCTGCTTTAGCTTTCTCATAGTCTCCACCAAGCTGTTGTAATGTGTTTTTTGCGTCCATTACTCCTGCTCCTGTTTCTTTCCTAAGTTTTAGTATTAATTCTTTATTTTCCATATTGATATTAGTATAAACTTTTTACTTTATCTTTTCCAATACTTCTTCGATACTCTTTGCCCCTAATCCTTTAATGTTTTTTACTTCATCTTCTGTTAACTTTTTAAGTTTGCTTAGTGTAGTAAGCCCTGCCTTAGTTAATGCGTTTAAAGTTCGAGTTGAAAACTCTAATGTTGAAATATCATCCAGCTTAGCTTGATCTTTTAATTTTTCTTTTGCTGTTTCTACTTCCTTTTCTTTTGAATCAGTTGTCTCAACCTTTTTCACCTGCTCATCAAACTCTTCTACCTCTTCTTGTACGTCCCTTACATCTTCAAAAGTCTGTACTGTTGAGATATCTTTAATATTAACTTTTGCCTCTTTTTCTTCCTCAATTACTAATTTCCCTGATTCCTCTACTACAGATTTTCCATATTTCTTGTATCCAGTCTCAACTGCATCTGCAAAAGTCTTTGTAATTAGTGTAATTGATCTAATTGAATCATCATTTCCAGGTACAACATATGCAATTTTTTCAGGATCAGAGTTAGTATCAACTAAACCAATAATTGGAATCCCTACTCTAAAAGCCTCGTTAACTGCTGTTTTTTCTTTTCTAACATCAATAACAACTACAGCGTCAGGTATTTTTTTCATATTTCTAATTCCACCAACCATTAACTCCAATTTCGCAATTTCCCTTTCAATATCTAATCGTTCTTTTTTGGTGTATGCCTTGTATTTTCCATCTTTTAATCCAAGTTCTTGCTCGATTAGTTTATCCATATTTTTTCTAAGCTGTTTAAAGTTAGAAACTGTTCCACCAAGCCATCTTTCGGTAACATACATTGCCCCTGCTCGCTTTGCCTTTGCTTTAATTATCTCTCCTGCCTGTTTTTTTGTTCCAACAAAAACTATCACCTTGCCTTGGCTTGCTAGTGTGTATAAAAATTCACATGCTTTTTCAAGCCCTGCATAAGTTTTTTCAAGATCAATAACGTGAGTTTTACTTGTCTTTGCAAAAATATACTTTTCCATTGCTGGGTGCCATCTTCGGCTTTGGTGACCAAAATGTAGCCCTGCCTCTAACATCTCTTTTGTATCTGGTATTTTATATGTTGACATATTATTTCCTTTTTAACTTACTACTTTTAATTTACTAACAGGTTCCTTCGACAAGCTCAGGACTAATTCGCACTCCAAATCGCGATGCTCTTTGGTGCTCATTGAGCTTTTGTATCTGGTATTTTATAGTTGCTCATATTATTTTTATTTAATTTATTACTTTTTTGGAAAGTTAAAACGAGAATGAGTTTTAAATTTCCTTCTTTTTTTATCTTATCAAAGGCGTAAGCCAGAAGGTACTTGATAAGAATTAACCTTAGTTAGGTGAAAGTCTAATATATATATGCGGATTTGGCAAGGAGAATTCTAACAAACTTAATACTTCCTGCCATAATTTATAAATTTTTTT
>JAQBTZ010000060.1 GCA_027624675.1 bacterium | reverse complement strand
TAAAATATATTGGCCAGGTGTTTAAATTTGTTTCAGGCATATTAGAGTATTGTGGATTTTTTAGAAAAAGATGTAAACAATTTTAGGATTTTAATTATGAAAAATATTATTTCTTTTTCATTTTATGAATTACCTTTAAAAATCCGTTATTTCACCCAAACCTGACCTTGCTCTAACTTAACCACCTTTATCCCCGCCTTTTCTAAAATACCTTTTGCAATATTTCCCTTAAAATCTGCCATGTAATAAATAGTTTTTATACCAGTTACAGTTAATAATTTAGCACAGTTTATACAAGGAAAGGTTGATACATATAAATCTAAACCATCTAAACTTTTGCCATCTTTAACAAACCTACCCACCAATTTTGCCTCTGCATGTAACACACTTTCTGTTTCCCAAAACGTACTAGTTTCATAATTACTTTTCTCAAGTCCAGGTAAAATCTCGTTCCAACTTTCCGCAATAATCTTGTCATCCTTAACCAAACTACACCCCACTTTGTACCCACATTTGCTATTATCACAAAGCAAACAGGTATACCGCATAAAATAATGCGCATCTGATTTTAATTTTGGATAAATATTTTTCAACTCGTTTAAACTCATATCGTTTACAGGACTGTCCTGTATGATTCAATTTCATCAGTTTTGTAACTTAAAACAAAATTTTCATACGACATAATTTGATTATTTTCATTTGTTCCAAAATGATTTAACAACATCTTTTTATTAATCCAAGGATAACTTTTCTCCCCTAAATAATCTCTATAAGTAGAATACTTATAACTTACCATGTTCTTCAAGTTATAACTTGGCAAATCTAATAAGTTAAGATGTATATATCTACTCACATGTAACGCTTGCTCGTTAGTTTCAATTCTAACTGCTTTATACCGTCCCTGAAAAAGTGGTCCTACACGATCATACTTTTTATTAAAATACATTGAATAAGAAGTAGCTAACCTACGCATAAGTTTAGTTATTCCATCTGGTACCAACTGATAAATTAGTAAATGATAATGATTTGGCATTAAACAAAAGCATAAACACTTAACCTCAGAAGATATATCACCAGAACGATTAACAAAATCCTTTCCTATTGATTCGGGTGACAGCAATTGTTGAAGCACTCTTAAAAAATAAGAATAATCGTTTGAATCTAAGAAAATATCATCCTTATTAACACCACGATTATAAATGTGATAAAGGAAATTTTCTCCATACTGTTTTAATGAGTTTTTTGATGGCATATTCTTACTTTACACCCACAGGACAGTCCTGTGCAACAGGACTGTCCTGTAACGCATTTATTCTATTTTTATTCTATCTTCAACTCTCTGAATGAATTTTATAGAATTTACTTCTGCTTTTAGTTTCTCAGAATTTTCTTTAGGGCTTATTGTTACTTGTTTACATTTCCATTCTATTAAATCTTCTTCTATTGGCAACAAATGTATATGTATATGCTTTAAACTTGCCTGTGAGTTTTTCCCTTGTCTATATAAAACATTTACATCTTTTACGTTAAATACTCGTTGTAACGATTTTATTCCTATGTATATAAGCTGACGCACTGCCTCCCAATCTTTTGTTGTTATATCTCCAAAACTTTGTTTGTGTTGTTTCGGAATTATTACAAGATGATTATTGATATATGGAAATAGGTTTGAGGTTAATACCCAGCCTTCTAGCTCTTTTACTATATATTTCTCGGAAAGTTTACAGTACGGACAGCCATCTCCCCACTTTTCTTTTAACGCTTGCATTACCTTGTCATACTCGCCACTGGTTCGCGCCCTCATCATTAAATCATCGTCGTAGTTTGTATAATCTTGCATGTTTTAAAGTGTATGAAAGAAAGTAGTTAATGACAAGTGAAATAGGTATTGACTTATAAGCTATATATATATATATCCTATCGGTTATCAACAACTTGAGCAAATTTGCTCAATACTAATGGGAGGAAACTTAATGAGTTTACAAATTGTTATTATTCCAGTTAAAATGGAAAAATGTGTTTTTGTTTACTCAGCTGATATTGGATACTGGGACACACACATGAAAAGATGGACAGGAGCAATCACAGATGAAGAAATAATTTGCACACCCTTTGCATCGATGGAAGAAGCAAGAACTTGCTGCAAGTTTTTTTCAATGGACAATCGTAGAGAGATTCACATAGATTGCAGGACCCCCAAAGCCAAAAGCCGAGGGGGTTGTTTTCTACTCCAACAACTTTTTAAATATCTCTTTTACCTTTCGCCCTGCTAGGTTATATATTATCTTACTTGCACTTACCTCGTCACTGCCTTTTTTAGCCTTTATAACCTCTCCACCGTATCCTAACACCAATTTACCCTCGGCACTTGTTTTTGGGTCGTTCCAGCTTTCTTCGGGGGTCCAAAGCACGTCAGGTTTTAGTAACTGCAAAATTACCATTACATCATTATAAATTACCGTATTATTAACTCCCTTAATAAAATTAATTAACCCCGCCCTGCTATCCTCATCTATTACTGGTCTGCCATCTCCCTTAAATTTCCTAATGTTATTGTTACTTGCAACCCCTACTACTAAAATATCTCCTTTTTTACAAGCATCTTGCAAATATCTTATATGACCAATGTGCAATATATCCCAGCTTCCACCTGTAAATACAATTTTTTTCTTTTCTTTATCTGCTTTTTCTCGCAGTGCAACAAGACAACTTATCGGTTCTGTTTTTCCTACTCCTATATGTTTGTCTCCGCCTTGTCTGTCTGCATCTGAAAATGAGATTACAAATTCAAACCCAGGTTTATTGGTAAGTAGGTGTCTGTCTTCTTCTTTGATTCTTAGATTTAATGTTCCAAGCGATCTTTCTATATACTGCTTTACCTTTAGCTTTGCCATTCGATCTATCATTTTTTTAACCGTAAAGTATGGCTTTATCTGAGGCTCTACAATTACCTTTCCTCCGTAACTTTCAACAAATTTTTCGATTTTTTTATCAACTACGCCACTTTCAATATTTGTCTCGATTGTAAATAATATATCGGGTTTAATGTTTTTAAGAGTTTTTAAAAGATTGTCTTCTTCGATTATTATTGCCTCGTCTACCTGTTTAAAGCCTTCTACTACCTCGCGCCTTAGATTTTCTGGTAAGAGTGGCTTTTTACCTTTGATTTTTTGACGGCTTAGATCACTAACTACTCCAACTATTAGTTTATCACCAAGGCTTTTTGCTTTTGTTAAGTAGCGCATATGCCCAGCGTGGATTAGGTCAAATGTTCCTTTTGTAAAAACTGTAGTCATAAAAATAACTTTAACAAAAGTTGTAGTAAATGAGAATGGGAAACAAAAACTACTCTGGATTCTTCCCCGTAGGACGGGACTATGGCGCTATGCTCAGAATGACGCAATATATTCTTCGACCTTGTGGAGAAGTTATATAAGTTCTCGACTTTGCTCGAACAATAAAAAGGGGGGGAATAAATATTTGACTATAAAGCTATATATATATATGCTATACCATAAAGACTTAACAAACTACTGCGAGTTTAGTCGCTTGCAATGCCCAGAGGGTATGGGGTACCAACTTTTCAGGCTATGGAGCCTTTTTTTGAGAGGAAGAGTAAAATGTCACAATTTCCACAGCGTCAATTCAAAACCTATTCAAACGGGGAAGCAAACATCTATCTGGTGGATAAGGATAATGTAACCCATTGGTTTGTAATCACGCCATATCTTGGAGGATACAAATTGTCATATGTTGAACCTACTCCACAATTTCAAACCCAACAGGAGGCACTCGATTTCCCCCATGGTCATACAGAATAAATAACCTTGTCCATCCTCTCCCCCAAAAGCCATAGAATGCTTGCGGGGGAGTTAGTTTTTTTTGCCTCGTCATTACAAACAAAGTGAAGTAATCTGTATTAAAGATTGATTCTGGACAAGGAACGTCTGACGTTCCAAGCCAGAATGACGAGAATAGTAGATTACTTCCCTAGACAAGTCAGTATCTCTCCAAAGGTTTACCCTCCTAAGGCGTGGCGGGCAAGCGCAATGACGACTAGATACTTCGACAGTAGTCTCAGTATGACGTGACGAGGATATAAAGATTACTTCGTCAAGCTAAGTTTAACTCGCAATGGCGAGAAAAACAGGGACGACCTTAATAGGCGATCCAACTTCGGCACTGGGACGCGCAATGACGAGGAGAAATAAAAAAATACAACACTTTAGTTTGTTTCTTGTAATTTGTATCTTGTAGCTTAATCTTTCTTATCCTACCTCTAACTTACCCTCAACAATATCCTCAGTTTCGTAGACCGTTACGTTTGGCAATATACTTGAAAATGATATGTTTTCTCGCTTTTT
>JAQBTZ010000059.1 GCA_027624675.1 bacterium | reverse complement strand
AACTAATGTTTATAAATCTTCGTAATTTGCCATATTATTTCTCCGTGTATGTCCATCCTGTTGTAGCATCTCCAGAATATACTAATCCAAAACCAGCACCTTGTGTATTAACAGTAAGGTCTGCCGCTGCGTTAGCTATATTAGAAGAGTTTCTACCAACAGTCAATGCGTTAGTGTTGAAATCATAACCTTGGTCTACAAAATTTACCGTATCTCCTGTAGCAGGTGATGCGGGTAGAGTTATAGTTACTGCTCCACCATTTGTATTTACTAAAATTTGTGCTCCAGCTTGAACTGTTTCAGCACTAGAGATTGCTCTCCATTTTCTTAGTTCTGAAGATTTATAAACATTAGTTCCATCTGACCATAACGTGTAAGAATGACCTTCACATAAAAGAATACCTGTACCCGATGTAGTTTTAAAAGTTAAAGTGTTTCCTGCATGAACACATGCGTTTTCAATGATGTATGTTTTTTCAACTGAATCTGGGATAGTTACATTAAGGTTTCCTGCTAAAGTACCTGTTAATTTAATAACTTCATTTTTACCGTTTGATACAACTCCGTTTGAAAAAGTTAAAGCTCTACTAGCATTGGTTACGTTAAAAGCATCATATCCACCAATTGCTTGTTCTAAAATTAATAAGTTTGTATTTGTGATTGCGCCCCAAGTTCCGGAGTTTTCACCTGTTGCTTGTACTGTGAGTTTTAAACTTGCTGATGTTGAGTTAGCCATATTTTAATTCCTTATACTATATATTTTATAAAATTAAAGAGTTAGTGTCAAACTCTTTATGCAGCGACTTCCACCCAACCAGGAGGATCTGTAGGTGCCGAACCTGTTGGAACGGTGTTCCAAATTAGAGCATTAACACTATTTAAGTTCATAGTCAAGGCTAATCCAGTGAGTGCTACGTCTACGTGAATTACTACACTAGGAGAAGCTAGCTGATTATTCATAGAAATACCTGTAACATCTACAGGAGTATTTAAATCAACGGCTACAGAACTCAGATTAGCTGACATTGCTATTCCAGTAACATCTGGTGAAACATCTCCAGTCATACCTATTTGACCCAAAGCAGTAATCATAAAATTACCTTGAATCATTGCATCAGGTGCAGGATCTACTACTCCTAAAGTCAATTGAGCCACGTTTAAAGTATTAAGAGTTACAGTTGCACCACCACTAATTTCTGTAGGAGTACCTAAAGCTGCAGTCATAGCTATTCCTGATACGTCTACGTTTGCCCACGTTCCTTCTACACCCCAGGCGTTGCTTCCCCAGAATTGTCTTCCCCAACCTGTTTGATTGTATGCTTCTATTGTACCTAAAGCCATGTTGGCTTGATTACCTGTAGCCATAGCGTCAGGACCAGCATCGGCTGTTCCTAAAACATTGGTCATTGGGATTCCTGATGGGAATGCTACTACAGCAATATCAATTGCTTCATTACCTAAACTGGCAGTTAATAAATTTGTAGAAGGAAAGGCAGTCGCACCTGCAGTAATTGTTTCATCACCAAGTGAAGTTGTTAAAGATATACCTGTTAAAGAAACACTGATGTCCCCTAATAAACCCCAAGTGCCTAAACTCCAAGTTTGTTGATTCCATCCTGCCATAGGAGATTATCTCCTAGTTAACCAGAGATTCTTAAAATCGCTGCTGTTGATGTAGCTGCTGGGAATTGAATTGTAAAAACACCTGACGTAGCTGTTTTATCTGCTCCAAAATCTAAAACACATACTGCAGCATTAGTTGTAGCTGATGATGTGTTATAAATTAAAGCGCCTCTAGCAGTTAGAGTTACGCCTGTAAAAGATCTGTCACTAAAATCAACTCTTGCTACACCTGCTGTCAATGATGTTCCTAGATTAACTAGTAGTCCACCACCTGCTGAGTATTGACCAGTGTCAGACACTTCATTAGTTGCTGAGTATGCAGTTGTTGCTGAGTTTAAAGTTGCAGAAGAAGTATATAAAGCTATTTTAAATTTGTCTTGACTTGCTAAAAAATTCATATCTGCTTCGAAAAGCTGTTTCTTAAATGTGTTTGCGATCGCTTGTGTTATAGCCATAATTTTTTTCTCCTATTGTTTTCCTATTCGAGGAACACCTGCTTGGTATTCATCCCGTCTTCGTCTCCCCATTTGTTCAATTGAGAATCCTTTTGCAGCTTCTACGTACTTATTATCATATAACTGAAGCATGTCAACAGGACCTTTTAAAAATCCATAAGCCTCTGCGAGGCACGCATATAAAAGGCCATTGGGAAAATATGTACTAAGATATGTAGTCGTATTTGTAGACGATAAACCAGGATCTTTCAAGATATAATTTAACTGAATTGTATAAGTAGCGTCAGGCGTAGGAGCCATTACAATAGTGTCCTTATCCCACCAACTATAGTACTTAGGCACCCCTGTTGCTCCCGTAGGGTTAAATTCAGACATAAAACTAGTGTCCCTAAACTGTAAAAATTCTCTATTATCGGGAGAAGAAGTACCGTCTGAGTCCACAATTTGAGCTGATCTTATAATTAAAGCATTAACAGGAGTGTCTATAAATCTAGTACTAGTTAATACATTCGCCGTAGCATATCTTCTATTGTTATCTGAGTCTACTTCTCTTAAAATTCTAAATTCAGCATCATTTATAATACCATCAACAATAGTAGCTGTTAAAACATTAGAACTAACTTCTGTGTAATCTCTAATTTTTTGTACTAATTCTGCGTATGTCATTATTTATTATTTACAGGTCCACTTAAAGTTTGTAACCCGCCTCCTATTTCACTGCTTGATGCAGCACTAATTAAATTAAACGTAAAACTATTGTATACCGTAAATGAAGAAGGTTGTCCTGTAGAAAGTACGGTCGTAGGTACTAAAGTAATTAAATAAGCTCCAACAACTTTGGCTCCCGAATCATGACTAACGGCTGTTGTATTTACAGGCACCAATCCTCTAAAAGGTGCGTTTGTTCCTCTCACACAATTAGATAAAACATTTCCTGTGTTACCATTATAATAAATTACTTCATTTGCATAAAGACCAGTAACTGAATTAATTTTTTCAATCATAATATACCCTTGTAAAGGTAAGGCCGATGAATCTGTTAAAGTTATTGAATTATCTGTAGCTGTAATATTTCCATTTAAAGTAGTTTCAAGTTCTAAAGTTGTAATAGGCACTCCTCCAATAGGCGCAGAAATTCTTTGAAACCTCACATAATCTCCGTTTGAATAATTACTACTTGGAAAAGAAACAGAAACCTGTGTTAAGCTTGCTGTTATTGTAAAAGGGTTTTGTGGTAAAAAATCTGTAGTAGGTAATTGAATTGCTGCCGGTCTTGGATGCATTAATCCTTGAGGATCAGCTGTAAAAGGTTTTGGTTCTAATTGAGGTTGTTTAGGTTCGTATTCAGAAGTATGGACTCTAGATCCATTCCATTCTCTGACCATTTCAGTATAGGGGAATTGCAGACCACTTCGATCTGAAATAAATAATGCATGTTTTCCTTTTGCTGTGTTTCCCATAATTACATACTCGGATAATAAGTTTTAGGTAAAAGGAAAGCACTACTTGAAGAACCATCTTCCTCTAGAGCTCTTGCCAATTCATCTTCATAAATTAATTTTAATTCTTGTATTCTTGGTGCTGCGTATTTCATTGCTAAATAATAAGCTAAACCTGCAACCATGCAAGGAACGAATCTAAAAGGAACGTTTGTTGCATTAGTATAGTCACCTGCATCTTGTATTCTATTCTCGTAGTAAAAATTTATAGTGTCTCCGTTTTGAGTAGATCCAGGAGTTAGATATAATTGAATTAAAACTTTGTCGATGAATCTTTGAACAAAATATTGTGAAGGTTGTCCTGTTGCTGTTTTGTTAGAAAGAGCTTGGTATTGAGATCTGTTAATTTTCTCTAAAGGAGAATCTACATTAGAACTATTTCTATAAGAACATTCTAAAATATCTGAAGCAGAGTTTACAAAATTAGTAACAGCTGCTGCATTTAAATGCGTTGCTGCAGTGGTTCCATTTACTCCTCTTGTCACTCCCGTTAGTTCTAAAGTACTAAATCCTGTGTAAGAGATATTTTCGCTCCCTACATTAATAGTACCCTTGGTTGGCATATCAGTGACCGAGGCCAAAGTAATTCCAGTTGTAGCTGTTGTTGAAGTAATCGCTGCAGTTAGAGTAGAGGTTATTCCGTTAGAATTACCGTCAGCTGTTGAACGATAAATTGAATATTCGTTTTGGCCACTAACTAAATTAATATTAGTATTTGCTACTTCCCAAAAATGAAGACCTCTGTTTCCCCACTCCGAAAATAAAATATTTAAAGAACGTCTAGCAGTTTTTAAATTATAACCGCTCATATCAAATTGACCTATTCGATTATAAGATTCTTCAATTATCTCATCAACAGAAAATGTCTTATCAAATGTTGTAGTGCCTGAAGTAACATTGGCCATCAGTTATCCTATGTAAAGGTTATAGTAACGCCAGGTGTGTCTGTTAAATCTAAATAAACACCTTCTTTAAATAAAATACCCGAACTAGGAAACAGAATATTTAATCCTTCTGTTCCAAATTTATAAGTAGCGATTGCCGTTCCAGATGCCCCACCACTTTTTAAAATAAC
>JAQBTZ010000058.1 GCA_027624675.1 bacterium | reverse complement strand
AGGGGCTGAATCTCAATGGGTAGATGGTGATTTTGTTAGATTTAGATATGGACTACCTGAAAAAATAGGGGGTTGGTCGCAGTTAACCGCAGCCAGTAAAACTCTTCCTGGAGCAGCAAGAAAACAACTTGCTTTTACTTCTTTTGCAGGAGAGAAATATACCGCTATTGGAACTTCTCAAGGTTTATTTTTATTCTACGGTAATGCTTTTTTTGACATTACTCCATTAGATACAGCAATTACAAGTTGTACTTTAACTACAGTTAATGGATCTGATGTTTTAACAATAGACAAAGGCTCTCATGGATTATTAGTTGGAAGATATATAACTTTATCAGCAGTAACGGTCACAGGAGCAAGTGATTTTACAGCAGGTGATTTAGAAAAAGTTTATGAAATTTTAACAGTCCCTACAATTGACAAATTTACAGTTAAAGCAGTAAGCGCTGAAACAGGTGCAGGTATGACTGCAGCAGGAGCGGCAACAGTAAATCCTTATGTAATAATTGGACCCACAACTCAAACAACAGGTTATGGTTGGGGAACATCTTCTTGGGGAGCTGAGACTTGGGGAACTGAAAGATCTACAAGTACTGTAACTTTGAATCCAGGCAATTGGTCTTTAGATAATTTTGGTCAAGTTCTTGTTGCAACTATTTTCAATGGAAAAACATTTACTTGGAATGCAGGGGCTGCTTCACCTAGAGGAACAAGAGCTTCTACAAGTACTTCGGGCGTTGAAACAACAAATAATCCAACAGCTACCAGAATTACTATTGTATCTGATAGAGACAGACATTTATTTCATTTAGGAACCGAAACTACTATTGGAGATCCTAGTACTCAAGATCCGATGTTTGTAAGATTTTCTAATCAAGAAGATCTAGATACTTATCAACCTACAGCAACTAATACTGCGGGTACTTTTAGATTAGATACCGGTAATGAAATTAGAGCAGCTATACAAGGTAAGGATTATATTTTTGTTGTAACGGATTTAGGAGCTTATGTAATTCAATATGTAGGACCTCCATATACTTTTTCAGTCAGACAAGTAGGCACTAACTGTGGCTGCATTGGCCAAAATGCTATTTCTTATGCAAATGGTGCTGTGTGGTGGATGTCAGGTGAAGGAGGATTTTTTGTATATGATGGTACTGTAAAAGCATTACCTTCTTTAGTAGAAGACTTTGTGTTCTTAAATACAGGCACAGGAAACTTAGGGTTGAACTATAGTTCTTCCGATGTAATTTATTCCTCTCCTAATAGTTTATACACAGAAATTAATTGGTTCTATCCTTCAGCTAATTCAGATCAGATTGATAGATGTGTTACTTATAATTATGGTGAAAAAGTCTGGACCATTTCTTCAATAGCTAGAACAACTTATCAAGATCAAGGGGTATTTAATTTGCCTTATGCTACAAAGTATGATGATAGCAATACACCCGTGTTTCCAGAAATTTTAGGAATAACAAGTAAGTACGGAGCCTCTATTTACTATGCTCATGAAACAGGAACGGATCAAATCAATAGCACCGGGACAACTTCAATTAATGCTTTTATTTTATCTGGAGATTTTGAGATAACTAATAATAATAATATAGCGGATTTTACAGGTGACGGAGAATATATAATGTCCGTTAAAAGATTTATACCAGATTATAAATACCTGTCAGGCAATTCTAAAATTACTTTATATTTAAATGATTACCCAAGTGAGACAGCAGTGAGCTCTTCTTTAGGACCCTTTACAATCACCACTACCACTGATAAAATAGACACACGTGCACGAGCAAGATTTGTAGCGATTCAAATAGCTAATGATGCTGTGGGTGAAACATGGCGTTATGGTACACTAAGATTAGACGCACAACCTGATGGAAGAAGATAATGGCTAAACTAACTAACTATATACCTGAACCTAAACCGGAATACGAAGTAGAGAATCAAAGACAGATTGTAGAGTCTTTAACTACTATGAAACAACAGCTTAATTTTTCTTTTCAAGAAGACATGAAAAATGACCAAGAAGCATTAAATTATTTTTTATTTTAATGAGTATATTTTATAACAACCAAACTTTTAATCTAACTACTACTAATTTAACTACAGTATTAACTATCTCTACCTCTTCTGTTGGAATAGTTAAAACAGTTCAAGCAGTTCATGATACTGCAAGTAATGTAGACACAGATATCTATGTTAAAAAAGTTTCTGGAAGTGACGTTCAAATTGGTCATCAAACTTTAAATAAATCTACTGTTGATATGTTAATAAATACCTTGAACTTAGAGGCAGGAGATGTTATAAAAATGCAAGCAGACACCGCTAATGAGATTTCAGGTATTATCAGTTATGCTTTAATAAACAGAGAGAATGAAAATGGATAATGAAGACTTACCGAGGATAAATTGTACAACTATAACAACTTATAGAAATACAAAAACCGGTGAAACATCAACTAAGAAAGTAGAAGGACCCGATATTGTGGAAGACGTAACAGTTCAAGTTTCCCCAAAAGGATTAGAAGTTCTTCAGAAAGTAATGAACAGTGCCAAACAAAAACCCTAAAGGCGGAACAGAGATACAGTTTGAGTATTTAGAAAAATACGTAGACAAACAATTATTAGATCAAGTTCAAATTACTACATCTGTCCCTGAGAAAATTCCATTACATCCAACAAAGTTAAATATACTTTGGCAAAAAAATTCATACAATCAACCTAATATTGCTCCCTGGATGAATGACAAATCTAATCACGACAAATATGATTGGTATGTATTCAATTCTCATTGGAGTCATGAGAAATTTAGAATGATGTACAATCTACCTAACCATAAATGCATTGTGATAAAAAATGGTTTAGGTAAAGATATTAAACAAGCTGCTCCTTACAAACAAGGACAGCCTCTTAAAATTATACATCAAAACACACCTTGGAGAGGACTTTCAGTTTTACTAGGTGCAATGCAACTCGTTAAAAATCCTTTGATTACTTTAGATGTTTACTCCTCAACAGAAGTATATGGTAAAAACTTTTATGAAAAAAACGATAAAGCTTACGAGTCTTTATACGAACAAGCAAGAAATCTTCCTAACGTTAATTACATTGGATATAAACCTAACGATTATATTTTAGATAATTTACATAATTATAATATGTACGTTTACCCAAGTATCTTTGAAGAAACTTCTTGTATATCTTTATTAGAGTCTATGGCCGCGGGCCTATATTGTATTACTACGAACTATGGAGCTCTATTTGAAACCGGTGCAGAATTTCCGATGTACATACCTTATGATGAAAATTACAGAGGACTAGCTGAAAAATTTGCTTATGGAATAGAAGCAGCGGCTCAAACTTTACATGACAAAAGTATTATTAACCATTTAGATTCTCAATCAAGTTATGCAAAAATATATTACGGGTGGCCTAAGCAAGCATCCTCTTGGACTAAATTTTTAAAAGGAGCCATACAATATGGAAAACAAAACGTACGTTAATAAAGACACTTACCAAACAATTAAAATTAACAAAGTAAATATGCCACAACCTAACAAGCCTAATGAACCTATTTGGTTTAATCAAGAACCGGGGACAAACGCATCTGTGAGAACTATTAATCTAGGAGATAATTCACCTGTAAAAATTATGGTATGCACACCGTGTCATAGTAATGTCTCTATGCATTATTGCCAAGCTGTTTTAAAGTTTCAAATGGAATGTTGGCAAAAAAAAATAATGGTAAGTTTTACTTTATTAAAATCTTCTTTAGTAACTCAAGGAAGAAATTTATGTGTAGCAGAAATGTTAAACGGTCCTGAGAATTACACTCATTTATTGTTTATAGATTCTGACATAGATTTTAAAGCAAGCACTGTATTCAAGATGTTAGAAACAAACAAAGATATTATATCCTGTCCTTATCCTATGAAGGATTTGAATTGGGATAAAATGTGGAGAAGAACTACTGTAAAAGAAAATGCTGTCACAAACGCTGAAGAATTAGCTAGAGCAGGTTATACCTTCCCTGTTAAAGTAATGGATCCTCACTCAATAACAGTAGACAAAGGAGTTATAGAACTTACTCACGCTCCTACGGGATGCATGTTAATTAAGAGAGAAGTGTTTGATAAGATGATTAAAGCTTATCCTGAACTAGAGATTTTCCAACCTACTGTCATTAACGGTAAAGAAGAAAAAAAACCCAACATGTACAATTTTTTTGACACCTTACATGACATTAAATCTAAACGTTATTTTGGAGAAGACTTTGGTTTCTGTCAGAGATGGGCAGATATAGGTGGCAAAGTATATGGCTATATAGATGATTATATTACTCATGTTGGAGACCATCAATATACCGGTCGTTTCAGAGATGATTTGTGGCAAGCTACGCGACCTGTAAAAGCAGTTGACGATACCAAAAAAATCAAATAAAGTACCTTATTACAGGATTTCGTTGCCTGCTTAACAATATAAATATATTTAAATTATGGCAATATCTAGATCTTTAATGAACAGACAATTAAGAGCAAATGGTGGAATTATGGACGTTACACCAAGAGAGAATTTTGGTTTAGGAAGTTCCCTTAAAAAGTTTGTTAGAAAAATTATACCCAATGAAGTAGCAGAAATTGCTACTAAAGCTGCACCTTTTGTAGCACCTTTTAACCCTGCTCTTGCGGG
>JAQBTZ010000057.1 GCA_027624675.1 bacterium | reverse complement strand
ATGGACTGATAGTTGGTATGAAAATAAACTTTATCAACCAGATTTATTAAATGCTAAAAACCCATACTACAATTTAATGATGTTTCCTTACCCGTCCGCCGAGGGTCTGCATGTTGGAAATATGTATGCATTTACTGGGTCAGATGTTTTTGGTAGATATATGCGAATGCAAGGGTACGACGTTTTTGAACCTATTGGTCTTGATGGCTTTGGAATTCACTCTGAAAATTATGCTATAAAACAAAATGTTCACCCTAAGGATATGTCAAAAAAGACACAAGAAAACTTTTACAGGCAGATGAAATTAATTGGAAATGGCTTTGCATGGGATAACAGACTTGAAACATATGATCCTAGCTACTATAAATGGACCCAGTGGCTATTTTTGCAGATGTTTAAAAATGACCTAGCTTACCAGTCAGTAACTAATGTTAACTGGTGTCCTGCTTGCAAAACTGTTTTATCAGATGAACAAGTCGAGCATGGACAATGTGAAAGATGCAAGTCTGAGGTAACTCAGAAATCAATGAAACAATGGTTTTTTAGAATAACTAAGTATGCAGATCAGTTAATTGATGATCTTGAAAAGGTAGACTGGGAAAATAAGATTAAATCTATTCAGAAAAATTGGATTGGGAAAAGTACAGGAGAAGAAATCGAGTTTGAGATTGAAATGCCAAGTCATTCTGAGTCTACTGCCGAAGAATCTAAACTTAACTCAATCAAAGTTTTTACAACAAGGCCTGATACTATTAAAGGGGTGACATTTTTAGTGCTATCCCCAGAACACCAACTAGCACAGATGTTAGTAAGTAACAAATCTCAAATACCAAGTAACCAACAAGAGCTTTTAAGATATATAGAAGAATCTAGAAATAAATCAGATCAAGAAAGGTTAATTAATAAAGAAAAAACTGGAGTTTTTACAGGTTACTTTGCAATTAACCCTATAACTCTAGAAAAACTTCCAATCTGGATTGCCGATTACGTTTTATCTACCTATGCAACTGGTGCTGTAATGGGCGTACCTTTTTCAGACGAACGTGATAAACAATTTGCAGAAAAATTTGATATAGAGATTAAACAGCACGACGAATATAAAAAACAGGTTGGGGTGAAACATACAACTTTTAAACTACGTGATTGGTGCATTTCAAGACAACGTTACTGGGGGGCGCCAATTCCTATAATTTACTGTGACCAATGTGGAACAGTGCCAGTTGACGAGGCTGATTTGCCTGTACTACTTCCTGACTCTGATGACTACTTACCCTCAAATGATGGCAAGGCACCACTTGCCCGCAATGATGAATTTGTTAGTACAAAATGTCCTAAGTGTGGTAAAGATGCAAAAAGAGAGACAGATGTTTGTGATACGTTTTTAGACTCTAGCTGGTACTATTTAAGGTACCCTTCGACAGGCTCAGGACTAAGCCCTTCGTCTACAAGTAACAAATCCAAAATAACAAGTACCAAACAAATCCTAAATTCAGAAATGCCTTGGGATAAAGAGACTACTAAAAAATGGCTACCAGTTGATAAATACATCGGTGGAGCAGAACATGCTGTTTTACATCTACTTTATTCTCGCTTTGTAACTAAAGCATTAAGAGATTTTGGGTTTTTAGATTTTGATGAACCTTTTATAAATCTAAGGGCACATGGATTAATTATAAAAGATGGTAGTAAGATGAGTAAAAGTAAGGGTAATGTTATTAATCCTGATGAATATATCGAACGATTTGGCACAGATACACTACGAACTTACTTAATGTTTATGGGTCCTTTAAGCCAGGGTGGTGATTTTAGGGATAACGCTATCTTAGGTGTAAACAGATTTTTAAATAGGGTATGGAAAACTACTCAAACAAAAACTGCTGATAAAACTTCGGCTAAGCTACAGATCAAACTTAACTGGGCGATTGAAAAATGCACTACTAACATGCCTAACTTAAAGTATAACGTAGCAATTGCAAGTTTAATGGAGTTTTTAAATGAATGGGAATCAGACGATAAATATATTATGTCAAAAGAGGACACCACCTCTTTCTTAAAACTTTTAGCTCCTATGGCACCCTTTATTACAGAGGAACTTTATAGCATTGTTGACAAAGACAATACAGGCTCGATACATGTTTCTGCTTGGCCAAATATAGATGAAACACTTGTTGCTGAAAAAAATGTAGAGATTGCTGTTCAGGTAAATGGGGTTGTTCGAACTACCATAACTATTAAAAAAGGCACTAATGAGGCAGATACAAAGGTGTTAGCACTGAAAGATACTAATGTGCTAAAACATATAGGTACAAATGGCATACAAAGAGTGATATATATTCAGGATAAGATAATTAACCTAGTGGTTTAAAAACCCTAATTATTTTAAGTATATATCTAACTAGATATCCACTTATCTCCAACTCTTTTAACCAATCCTTGTAGCTCCAAAACTGTAATTTCTGATAATACTAAATTTACCGGCAAAGATAGTTGACGAGATAAATCAACGGTAGTTTTCTCATCTTTTAACTCTTTCATTAAAAAAATCTGAGTTTGTGTTAACTGACCAGTATCTTTTTTCTCAATCTTTAGATCAAAATTATCTAAGATATCATCTGCACAAAGTAGGACATTTGCGCCATTCTGTATAAGCATATTGGTACCAAGACTGCTAGAGTTGTAGATATTTCCTGGTACTGCATACACCTCTTTTCCTAGCTCTAGCGCAAAATTAACGGTATGCATTGTTCCTGATTTTATACTTGCCTCAATTACTAATATCTTTTTGCCAAGTGCTGCCATAATCCTATCTCTTTTTACAAATGTCCATCTTGCAGCACTCTCTGTTGGTTCAAACTCTGATACAAATAATCCAATATTTTTGTCTATACAATGTTTAATAAAGCTATAATGTTGATGGGTTTTAATATGATCCAGCCCACAACCCATTACCCCAATTGTTGTACCCCCATTTTCTACTGCTGTTTTTTGGGCATAATAATCACACCCATAAGCTACACCCGATACTACACAAACACCGCTTAAACTAATCTGTGGCACTACCTGCTCAATTACCTGCTCCCCATAACTACTTATCTTTCTAGTTCCAATAATAGTTAATGTTGTCGAGCTTAAAAGTTCTATATTACCAACAATATACAAATAATCTGGCACATCTGCCAGATTATATAAATCATTTAAAACCTTAAATTTTTTGAAATCTTTTTTTAGTATTTTTGTAGGTTTCATTTTGTAACTTGTTACCAATAATTAGGATTTTGTATTTTAGAGGGTTCCCTCTTTCATATTCATTAAATAATTCATCATTATTCTTATTTATAAAATTGTCTCTGCTTTCGTCAACTGCTGACTCAACTTCGGCACTGGGACGATTTTGCTACAAATAATCCATAGGATCAACAAATCCACCATTTCTAATTATCTCAAAGTGTAAGTGCCTGCCTGTTGATCGCCCTGTATTTCCCATTACTCCTATGTCTTGCCCTCTATCAACGCTTTGGCCAACCTCAACATTTACATACTCTAAGTGGTTATATGTAGTCTTAAATCCATTTCCATGATTTACTACGATTCTATTTCCGTATCCACCATTCCAACCATAAGCAATTTGCTCTACTGTTCCTGAGTCTGATGCTCTAATAACAAAATCCGACTGACCAACACTTTGTAAGTCTAAACCACTATGGTACCAATAAAAATATTGTGAAACTGTAAATACTGAGGTTGGAAGCATAAATTCTCCATTACCCACTGTTCCACCTGTAACCCTTGTTGTAAAGCTCTGAACAATATTAGAGGCATAATCTGCAACATTAGTACTTGGAACAGCTGTAGGAATAGATGCATCTGGTATAATCAAGGTATCGCCAACTTGTAACTCAAACGGAGGTAATAAATAGTTAAAGTCTACTATTGCCTGTTCTGCTACCTCGTACTTAGATGCAATTGCAGACAATGTGTCACCTGATGCTACTGTATGTACAGCACCCTCAACAGGTGGAATGCTAATTTCTATGCCAACCTTTAAATCGTTGTCACTGGCTAAACTATTAGAATATCGCAGTGCATCAGCTGATACTCCAAATTTTTCACCAATTGTTGATAACGTATCACCGTCCTGAACAGAGTATTTAGTTACCTTATTTGCAGGTCTAACCGATGCAATCGATGTTCTAACTACCTTTAGATCAGTAATAACATTTTCCGAACTTAAATAAACACTTGTTACAGGAGTAGCAGTCATAATAACATCGTTTTTAAAAACAGTACCAATAAGAAAAACCCCCCCCACAAAGATAAACAAACTAATATGAACAAATCTAGCACCATGTTTTCCTCTTGACCATATTAACCTCCTAATTAACTGAAACCTTACCTTTTCTTCTAGAACATATAAAAGTTTAAACAGTGAAACCACACCAAATGGGATATCTTTAAATTTTTTATTTAAATAGAGCAAAAAATTAGAGATAAATCTCTTAAGCTCTTTATTAAGTTTTTTTGGATAGATACTATTGTTCAGTCTTGATTTAACCACTGACCCTAAAATATCGCGATCAGCAACAATTGAGTCAAGAAATGTCTTTTTCATGGATTATATTATATCACCTTGCTAATTTTGAGTCATTGCGAGGAGAAAAATGACAAAACAATCTAAGACAGATAGGGACGTTATCGAACCCTAACAACCCCAACAGGCTTGTCGTTTATAGTAAAT
>JAQBTZ010000056.1 GCA_027624675.1 bacterium | reverse complement strand
AGTAATCCGAAGGATAAGGATAAAGTAATATCCTTAATTTTAAGTATAATTTGAAAATAGTGACTTGTTTGATGTTTTAACTTATGTATCGTTTTTAAAACAACCAATCTCAAGAACACAAAGAGTAGCACAATCAAAAAAAAAGATTTTAAAAGGTTTAGACGAAAATCAAATAGAGTTTCTAGATTTTGTTTTATCTAAATATGAAGAAAAGTTGCCAAAACTACTTAATTTGAAATATCACTCTATCGCTGATGCAGAACAAGTACTTGGTAATGTAGATGAAATTCGATCAGTATTCTTTTCTTTTCAAAAACTTTTGTATTCTAATACAGAATAGTTGAAACAACATCTAACCCCGCCTACGCACCTGTCTTCGAAGGCAGAGGCAGACCCGCAGGTTAGAGAAAGCTAAATTATATTTTGCTTAACAATGTAATTTGCAAATACTTCTGGTTTCTGTTCATTTACATATTTTAGTTCCGCTGGGTACCAAAGTTTTTCCCATTTTTCTCTTGTATCAACACCATCCTCAGTTAAATTTCTTGCTATCCCACGTTCCATTGCTTGTATTGGGTCACAATCCATCCAAATGGTGTAATCGTAATAACCACGAATGCTTTTTTCTAATGCAAATACGCCTTCTATAATTATAGTTTGACCAAGATTGACCTTATCGGAATCTATAAGACTTTTTCTTTTCCAGTCGTATATTTGATACACAAATGACTTGTTTAAAGTAATTGGTTTAATAACTTGTTCAAAAACTCTTATATAGTCGGGTCTTTCCAATTCTGGTGAATAAAAATCATCCATTTCAATTATCCTTGAGTCAGGAATAGAACTCATAATAGATCTTGCTATGGTAGATTTACCAGAGCCTCCAAAACCATCCACTCCAATTAGCATAAACGAATATTTAGATGAAATATTTTTTAAATTCTGCAAGATTTTTGATTGTTCCATTAGTCAGTTATAGCTTTCAAATGTAATGTATATATTAAATGTTTAATCTAAAAAACCCCTACCCCTCCGCCTTCCTTCTCATCATAACACTGTACCTTACCGAAGCAATAGTAGTTAAAAATACAGACTTTGCTTTGTGCATTAGTGTATTTTGTTTATTTATCTTTACCTCACCTTTATTTTCTAACACCTTAATATAATCTAAAAATTCTTTTGCATTTGTAATTTGCAGTTCAGTTTCAAAGCTTGTTACACCAAAACCAACGTTATTAAACGAGTGAAAATCGCTGTTTCCAAATAAGTTTGCTTTCCATCCTCGGTTTTTATGCTCGCTAACAATCTGCTTATGCTTTTTTAACATAAAGCTTGGCATAACAACTTTTGATAAACCGTTTATCGCCTCTATACCAATTGAACCTATAAGGTGAGCATATTGACTTAATACATAGTCAATATCATCAAACGTAAAAGAACTAACGTGCGGGATTTCTGGGTGGGGGATTAATATAAATGGATTGTACTTTTCAGAAATAGTTACTACCTCATCAAAATTGTTTTGGTCGTGTCCAACCTTAATGTATCTTCCAAATTCTATTGCATCTGTTTTATTATCAAAAAGAAAAAGAAGATGACCCTTTTGTGTGCTAACCTCCATTCCAAAAATACCTATTATATCTTTTCCTTGTTTTCTGCATTCATTTATCTTGGTTTCAAACTCTTGTAAACCTAATGTTGTATTATGATCAGTTAATGCAACTACAGTAAGCCCACTTTCTATAGCACTTTCAACAACTTGTGAGGGGGTACAAAGTCCATCGCTATAAATCGAATGTCCATGTAGATCCGCTAATAAATGATTTAACTGTTTCATAATTAAATTTTAAGACTGATTTATACTACCCTGTTTAACAAAACTTTTCAATTATAAATTGACTACAACCTTTCAAACCGTGCTATAATTAGATATACATGAAAATAAAAATTACTAGCTATTTAAAGCTTAAGTTCTATTTTCACCTTTTTCTTTTCCTTTCATATTTCTCCATACTTGCGATCAACTTTACAGGTTTTGCTTATGCAGTAGAAGAAATAACTAAAGAGGTATCTACTGAAACTAAGATTGAGTTTAACTGGGTAGAAACTGATAATGGGGTTAAATCAAATATTGCAATCACCGATAACGAAACATATACATATGAAAATGTAGGAATTAAATTTTTTAATCTACCAAGTGAAAGTCTAAAACTTGCAGTTTCTAAAATCGAGAAATCTGCTTTACCAGATAGTACACAAGCTGAGAGTGATGCTTACGATATAAAACTACTTGATGAAAATAATAACGAGGTAACAAAAGGGTTTGAGATACAGGTAACCTTTTATGGTATAGAAAATACAGATAATCTATCTGTAATATCATTTCAAGACACAAACGACATTTCACAGGCAAATTTAGAAGAATCAAACATTAATGACGGAAATATAGTTGTAAATGCTGGCCACTTAACTATATTTGTTGTTGTTAAGATTGTTGATCACACATCTGGAACTCCTCCAACCGATTATACCTACAGTGATACAGCCCCTGCTGATGCATCACTTCCTTCAACCATAAATATAGAAGATGACAATATGGCTAATTCATCAACTTATATATCAACCAAAGGTTTATGGCCACCTGTTTCTACAGACATCGGAGATGATTATATTGACTTTCATTTTGACGATATAACAGGAGTAAATAGTATAAGTACTATAAATTTTATATCTAATTTGCGAATACAAGTTATAGGAGGAGCAGGTGGAGTAGATAATACAGATTTTGATGCAAAACTTTATGGCAAACAAAATGACGATAATTTCTTAGATTTAGCAATAGATAAATTCGACCTAGTACCAAACTTTAATTCTGGTGGATCTAGTGCTAATTATGAACTTATCTCAATTCCTATAGATCCATCAAATTTAGACCTTACTGATTTTGTAATAAGGTATTCGTTAGCTGGAAAAAATTTAGGTCCATATCCTACTGCAAGTAAACTTAGAGGTTACTTTGATTACGCAGCACTTGATGTTCAATATATCACTGATACAACTAAACCAATTGTTGATTTAGTATTTCCAAGTACAGGTCCAGCGGCAACAAGCTTTCAAGCAGTGTTTAGTGAAAACGTAAATCCAACAGAAGCTGAAAACCCTGCTAACTATTTTCTAACTGACTGGCCAGGTGCAGGTGGAAGTGGTGACTTAGTTGGAGATGTAACAATTGTATATAATCCTACAACCTTTACAGCTACGGTAACTTTTACAAACGCCGGGTGGTATGTTTCACCAGAACAACAATGGGGAGTTGAAAATATACATGACTTAGTAGGTAATCTATTAGCCGTTAGTCCTTATTCAGAATATTCAACACCAATGATTGCCCCTGTTACAACTAATACAGGAATTGATGCAAATTGGCACAATACCACAGTAACTGTAACACTAACTTGTGCCGACACTAATGGTAGTGGATGTAAAACAACTTACTATACAACAGATACAATTGAACCAAATTTAACAAGCACTACAGGAAACTCTTTTACATTAAGTACCCAAGGGCAATACACAGTTAAATATTTTTCAACAGATAATGCAGGTAATACTGAAACTATTAAAACAGCTACAAATACAGTAAAAATTGATACAACAAACCCAAATGGAACAGTTGTAATTAATAGCAATGACACATATACAAACAATAAAACTGTAAATTTGACACTTACTGCAACTGATACCCCAAGTGGAGTTTCTAACATGGCATTTAGTAATGATGATGTAACATATAGCACTCTTGAAACTTTTTCAACTTCCAAAACCTGGGATTTAATAGATACTGAAGGCTTACAAACAGTATATATAAAGATAATAGACTTAGCAGGAAACGAGTTTGTAACATCAGATACAATAATATTAGATAAAACTATTCCTGTTTCAACAATTACTTTACCAAGCAATACAGGTAACAATACTACAACATATACAGATAGCTGGAACGGTGTAATTATAGGCGTATCTAGTGATAATTATAAGGTAGCTAATGTACAAGTTTCGATTAAACGAACTAGCGATGGATTTTATTTTAACGGAACAGATTGGGTAACAAGTGCCTCAGAGATCTTACTAAATACAACAACTGGTAATTTATATGCAACCTGGAGTTACGATCTAAATCCAGATCCAGCAGGAGATGAAACATATACCATAATTTCACATGCAACAGATAATGCTACAAATTTTGAAAATAGCTATACCGTAACACTTATTTACGATATTACTATCCCTCAGGTTAGCTTGGCTATTAATCCTACAACACCAAATGGTGAAAACAACATCTATATATCAAAACCTAAAGTAACTTTAACTGCCAATGACAACTATAATGTTAGCTATATCGAGTACCAGATAAACTCTACAACAAGTACCTGGACTAGATATACAAAAACAGTAGAAATTAATGAGGGTATAACAAAATTTTATTACCGTAGTGTAGATAAAGCGGGAAATATTAGCACAGTTGGACTTAAAAATATTAGTGTAGATGTTTCAGCACCAGATTCTGTTGAAAATGTAGGTGCAAGTTTTAGCTCTATACTTACTGAAACATCTATATATTGGGAAGCAAACGATGATGATATAGATTCTATAAAAATATATAAAAGTCAAAATAGCAACGTAGATCAAAGCTCTTCAAACTTTTTTATAATGGTAGATAAAAACATCAATGAAATTACTGATGACGATATAGACAGAGTAAACACATATTATTATCTATTAGTTCCTTTTGATGAAGAAGGAAATCAAGGTTATAGTGTCAAAATTAAGATTGAGATTCCAGAAGATGAAGCAGAAGAAATTATAGTAACTACAGAAACTTTCGCAGCACAACAGATTGTAGTTCCAGATACAATAACTCCTCC
>JAQBTZ010000055.1 GCA_027624675.1 bacterium | reverse complement strand
ATCAATTTCTGCACTGGGACGGTTCGGCACTGGGACGTGTCCTGTCATTCGAAGCTTTATGCGAAGGATGGTATACTTATTTCCATGAAATCCGCCTTTATAACAAACCTACTTATCTCAATTTTTATTATATTTTTGTTTAACTTTAACGTTGGTATTAAGTCGTTTGTCTCAAGTATTTACCTACAACTTATTACCCCATCTGTTATTATTGGTCAAAATTTATATAACAATTTTACAAACTTTTCCTTAGCTTTAGATAGGTCGGCTCGTCTAGATCAAGCGTTGCAACAGGTAGCAGATTTATCTGAAAAAATTGTTGATTACGAGGATATTAAAGCTGAAAGCAAGTTGCTAAAAGAAACTTTAGGTGTCGCTGATTTTAAATTTAAAAAAGACGAACTAGTTTTAGGTAACATCGTTTTTTTAGATAAAACAAATTCAAAAGCTATAGTATTAATTTCAGATCAAGTAAATAAAAAAATTAAAGAGGGTAATGCAGTTATAGTGTCAGACTCAATTATTGGGATTGTGAGCCAGGTTGAAAAAACAGCTGTAACAGTTAATTTAATCTCAAACGAAAATTTTGTAACAGAGGCAATTGATATTGATACTAAAGCAACAGGCTTAGTAAAAGGACGTGGGTATGGGGTATTGTTTTCTGACGTACTAAACAGTGAAAAGCTTAATTTAAATGATATTGTTGTTACAAATATAGTAAGTGGAAAGTTTAATAGACAATATGTTGTTGGTAAAATTACAGAGGTTAGTTTAAACGAGAGAGAGGCATTTCAGATTGCAAACATTGAAAGCATGATCAACCTTTCAAAGCAGAGCAAAGTATTAATTGTAGTTACTAGCCGGTGAAAAATATAATTATATTACTCATTTTTTTAAGCACAAACCTGTTAGAGGTTGCTTTTGCTAAGCCATTTTTTCACCACTTTTTATTTTTAAACGTAGTTGTACTTGTAATCTTTGCGACTAATTCAAAATTTTATACTCAGTCTTTAGTTTTAGGATTAGTTTATGGTGTAATTGTAAATATCTTGTTTTCAAGTAATCTATTTTTACTACCTGCTGTATTTGTACTTGCAGTTTTTGTGTTAAATAAACTTGGGTTATGGTTTGGTCAAAAGTTAATTCAAAAACTTGTGTATATAGTTGTCTCAATAAGTTTATTAAGGCTGTTTACAGGTAATGGCACTTTTATGCAGCTGTTTGGTGCTGAGATGGTGTTTGTAGGTGTATACGCAGTATTTATAAACTTTCTATCTAACCAATTTAAACAATATGTCGATTATTAACGATTTACTATATGAAAACTTTAACTTAGCAAAAAAAGTACGAGGCAATAGGTCTAGCATTAATCAACTAAATTTAGATAGTTTTGATAGGGTGCAAGGTCCAGAAAACGAGATGATAGTTAGGTTATTTCTTACCTTAATTATTACCATTTTTTTAATAATATTTCTTTCTCGATTAATATATTTGCAGATTGTAAAGGGTGAAAGCTATCAACTAATGGCTCAGTCAAACCTATATCGAGAAATCCCAATTTATGCAAACAGGGGGGTAATTAAAGACGTTAAAGGTAAGATATATGTTAGAAACAGACCAGGTTACCAGATAAAAATAGATAATAGGGCATATGTTGGACAAGAGTTTGAAAGTAGGGTGCAGATTGCAAAAGTTTTAGGGGCAGATGAAAGTACCTTGTATGAAACTTTAAAGTCAAATATAGAAAACGGAATTTTTTACACGGTTTTTTCGGTAGATGTAGAAAGAGAAAAAGCATTAAATTTAATTGCACAAACTAACACGTCAAACGTGATTTTTGTAGAATCTGTACCCATTAGGGATAATTTATACCCATTACAAACAGCTCATATTACGGGTTACCTAGGGCGAATTGACGAGGGTGAGTCAGTAATGTACCCAAATTTTTTCAACGAAGAACAAATTGGTAAGCTTGGGATAGAAAAAAAATATGAGGTAGGTTTACACGGCGAAAGTGGACTTGAAAGAGTAGAGCTTACAGCAAGTGGAAAAACTACAGATAAAAAAGTTATTACAAATGCAGTAGATGGAAAAGAGCTTATTACCAATATAAATTTAGACTTACAGCTTAAAGCATACGAGCTAGTTAAAAAATCAGTTGAGGATAACAATGGCTTAGGAGGAGCATTAATTGCAATAAATCCTAAAAACGGACGAATTTTAAGTTTTGTTTCGTACCCAAGTTATGATGTTAACAAGTTTTCATCTCGAATAAGCGAAAAAGATTTTCAGGAGTTGTTAAATGACGAGGGCAGACCTTTAAATAATAAGATAATAGCAGGGCTTTACCCACCAGGATCAACATTTAAGATAATCTCAGCAACAGGGATAGTTGAGGAGAATATTATTGATCCAGAAAAAACAATTGATGGCGGGGCTAGTGTAAGTTTAGGTAGCACGGTATTTAGAGACTGGAACCCAGCCGGTCATGGACCAACAAATCTATATAAAGCTTTAGCAAGCTCAGTTGATACATATTTTTATAAAACGGTAGGTGGGGTTGGTGAGGTAGATAAAGGGTTGGGTGTTGCAAACCTTGCTAAATGGGCAACAAATTTTGGTTTAGGGGAAAAAACAGGTATAGATATAAGTGGCGAGGTAAATGGGGTAGTACCAACCGAGGCATGGAAAAAAGAGGTTATAGGTGAGGATTGGTACGATGGAAACACACTACATTACTCGATAGGACAAGGTTATCTGCTTTCAACTCCTATTCAGGTTGCAATGTATACAACGGCAATTGCAAATAATGGATTAATATTTGAGCCAAGGCTAGTTGGAGAAAATGATATACCTAAAGATATAGGCGCAAAACCCACAACAATAGAGATAGTTAAACAAGGCTTAAAACAGGCGTGTGAGGCGCCAAATGGTACAGGATATCCGTTTATTTATCCAAAATACCAAGTTACAGTTGGGTGTAAAACAGGAACAAGTGAGTTTGGAGAGAAAAACAAGCTGGGAAAGTACCAGACACATGCTTGGTTTACAGTATTTGCTCCATACGATGATCCAGAGATTGTAGTAACAGTGCTGATTGAAGCAGGAGGTGAGGGTGGAACAGCAAGTGCCCCTGTTGCAAAGAAATATTTAGATAGTTATTTTGGGTTTGATAAGTAAGTTTATTTGAGATTCGATCTCCGGGGAGATCGAATCTCGGTATGCTATAGGTCCTCGTCATTGCGAGGTACTCCGAAGCAATCTTGAATGTTAGATTACTTCATCAAGCTAAACTTGACTCGTAATGACGACATTATGTAATATTTCCACCTCGTCATTCTTAGGTTGCTTCCGAAGAATCCATAATAATTTTTTCGTCATTTTTTTATATTGTCTCGTATGTTTTAACACCTAGTTTTTCAAAATCCTTATCAAAAGAAAGTAGCTTGTATTTATTCTCTAGGCAAACCTGTTTATACACACAATCAGGAAAATCGATCTTAGTTTTGACATAATCTTTTAAAGCTAACTTAAGAGACTGTTTGTTTACATCAACAATGTTGATATTACTAATAGATATAAGGTTAGAGATGCTATCTAGGATAGCTTTACGGTCTATGTTATACACATTTTCTAGAATATAAATTACCTCATGTAAAACTAGTGTATTTATGTATGCAAAGCCTTTACAATTTGCAATATTATCTATAATGGTTTTTGCTTTTGGTGATAGGGTTTCATTGTCTTTAGTTAAATATCTTAGAATAATATTTGCATCAAGCCAGTAGTTATTTAATGCCATTGTTGTTTTTGTATCTTTTTACAAGATGTTTTTTTGCAAGCTCAAATTCGTTTGGTTTATAACCTTTTGTTTTAATTGCCCCATATGTTTTTTTTACAAGGGCTTTGTTATTATTAAGATTGCTTTGTTTGTTGCTTTTTACTTTTGGGATATTTTGCAATACTAGGTCGTTTTCAAGCCCTTCTTTATAAATATAAACTGAAAGATTATTTAGTGCTACTTGGTCTAAAAGTTTAAACAGATTTTTTCTTGCATTTGTGGCGTTAATTCTTAAGGTTTGTGACATAAACTTATAATAGTGTACATAGTGTACGTTGTCAAGAAACTTTTGCTGTAAAATAAAATGTTTACTTAAATGGGTTGTAAACTTTTATCTCTTTATATTTCTTAAAATCATTTTCGTTATCTGTTGCGATTGTTTTTATATCGTGTGTTAGCATAGTTGCTACAAGAAAGTTACCATAAATTTGGTTTGAGGTAGAGTTGTATTTGGTTAGTAAATCTAGGTGTATCAATGTGGTTTGTTCTGATGGGGTAATTACTTTAAACGAGCACATAAAGTTTTTTATCTGTGTGATTGCTTGGGCTTTGGTTAGGGGTGTTTGGAAAATAGGGTGTGTGGAGACTCGTAAAAACTCATTAATATTTTGGACTGAAATGCATCCTTGTGGTGTTTGGTTTAAAAATGCTAATGCAACTTTATGTTTTTTAGAGTGTGTGTTTGTAGCATTAATTAAGATATTTGAATCAATTAGTACCTTAGAATTTAGGATCGTCATAGTAAAAATCTCTTGTTAATGTATCTGGCATACTACCCATATTTTTGGAAATAAATTTAATCTTTTGCTTTGTTTTTAACTTTTTTTCGTTTTGTTGTGTAACAGCATTACGCAACGCCTCGTTAAAAATATACTGCAAAGTTAAACCTTGTTCTAAGGCCATTCTTTCTGCTTCTTTTTTTAGATTTTGTTCAATTCGTAGTGTGGTTCGTATTAATGCCATAATTTAGATATTATAATATTGACATATATATGTCAAGAATGAACTTCCTGATGATATTTAAAAACAAAAAGCAACCTGCAAAGTGGGGGGAGAAATTTCACTTTGTAGGTTGCTTAGATCTACCTGAGTGGTAGTTTCCAAAAGGCAACTACCGAGTAGATAATGAGCAAAATCAAGAGCGCTACGGCTGTTATCGGCCATATTAATACGGCTAATAACACTATTAGTACGCTTTTTTTTGTCATTCGTCTCCGACCTGTATCAGACACCGCCCAGACTGGAAAAAACACAGTT
>JAQBTZ010000054.1 GCA_027624675.1 bacterium | reverse complement strand
AATGGGGAGAACCAAAAACATTTGATTTTAAAGTTAAAGACCATGTAGATATTGGAAATAGTTTAGATATTTTAGATATTGATAGAGCAGGAAAAGTTACGGGTGCAAGATTTGCTTATCTGAAAAACGAGGCAGTATTATTACAATTTGCACTGGTTAATTTTGTTTTTTCAACTTTAACAAATAAAGATATAGTAAGTAAGATAGCCAAACAAGTTGGCAGTAATTCTGATAAAGTTTTTTCTCCAAATTTACCACCTGTATTTATTAAGGCAGAGGTAATGAAAAAAATGGATAGATTTGAGCCCGTAGAAGACAGATTTTATTTTGAAAAAGATGAATTAGTTTTAGTAGGCAGTGCAGAACATACGATGGGTTCATATTTTATGGATGAAGTCATTGATGAAAAAGATTTACCTATTAGATTTGTAGGTTATTCGACTGTATTTAGACGTGAGGCAGGTTCGTATGGAAAAGATACAAGAGGAATACTTCGAGTGCATCAATTTGATAAATTAGAGATGGAATGTTTTACTACAGTTGATGAAGGAAAATCCGAACAAGATTTATTAGTGGGCATTCAAGAGTATTTAATGCAACAGTTACAGCTACCATACCAGGTTGTTGATGTATGCATAGGTGATACAGGAAGGCCAGATTATAGACAATATGATATAGAAACATGGATTCCAAGTCAGGATAAATATAGAGAAACACATTCTGCGGATTATATGACAGACTTTCAATCAAGAAGATTAAATACAAGATATAAAAGTAGAAATGGCGAATCTAAATTTGTATACATGAACGATGCAACCGCTTTTGCACTAGGTCGAACATTAATTGCAATCTTAGAAAATTATCAACAAGAAGATGGAAGTGTGTTAGTGCCTGAGGTATTACAAAAATACACAGGGTTTACAAAGATTGAACCAAAAAAATAGTATGGGTATTAGTAACTGGGTAACTGGTTTTAAAACACTATATAGAACTTCTACAAAATACAATACTGATATTATTGTAACAGAGGGTAAAAATGGAGTTAGAAGAGTTTTATGTGGTGGTCCTACTCAGTCAATTTCGTATGATTCATCAAAAGTGCAGGGACTATTTTGGGGCAAAGGAATGCAATACATTGAAAGGGAACAACTTGTTCTTAAAAAGGTTTTAATACTTGGTTTTTGTGCTGGAACATTTGCGCATTTACTATCAAAACGGTTTAAAAAAGTAGCAATTACAGGTGTTGAGATTGATAAAGAGATGGTTTATATTGGAGAAAAGTATTTTGATACAAAAAAAATTCCACATCTTAATGTAGAGGTTGCAGATGCATATAGTTTCATGAAAAAGAATAAAATTAAGTATGATCTTATTATAGTTGATACATACATTGGTCCATATTTCCCTGCAAAACTAGCATCAACAGAGTTTATAGAATATATTGTAAAAGGGTTAGATGAAAATGGGGTATGTATTGTTAATATGTTAAATACGAGTGAGACAAATGATATGGCAGAAAATTACGAAAAATATATGAGAAGAGTTTTTTTGAATGTCGAAAAACAGGATGTAAGTGGCATAACAAAAAGTGATAATGTACTTTTAATTGGAAAAGTAAAATGATACAAATTTTAATTTTAGGTTTAGTTCAGGGATTAACAGAGTTTTTGCCTATATCATCCTCAGCACATCTTGCTTTTTTAGAGCAGTTTATGAAACTGCCTTATGATCCTATTAGTCTATTGTTTCTAGATGTAATGCTTCATACGGCTACAACTTTAGCTGTGGTTGTTTACTTTTTTAAAGACTGGATATATATATTACTCAAAAGACGTGATTTATTACTAACTATACTTGTTGCAAACATACCAGCAGGGTTATTAGGACTTTTTTTATCAAAAATGGGATTACTAACTGAGTTAAGACATCCATTACTTTTGGTAGCATTCTTGATGTTTGGAAATGCAATTATGCAGTGGGGAGAAAATACATATATAAAATACCACAACGAAGGTAAAAGGTTTTTAAAGGATGATGTTTCATTTTGGGATGGTATTACAATAGGTTTATTTCAGATGTTTGCACTGTTTCCAGGTGTAAGTAGGTCAGGATCAAGTGTTGCAGCAGGATTTAGTTTGGGGTTAAAAAGATATGTTGCACTGCAGTTTTCATTTTTACTAGCTACGCCACTAATTCTACTCGGAACAGCTTACGAAGTTTACAACTACGTGCAAAATTATTCTGATGTTTTATATGTTACAGCTCCAAACTTTGTTCCACCTTTACTTATTTTAGCTTCTGCTGTTGTAGCTTTTACTACAGGAATGGTTGCAATTAAATACCTATTAGGGTATTTAACTCATAATAAATTTGATATTTTTATCAGATATCGAATATGGTTTGCACTATTTATTTTAGGGTACTATTTTTACTCAATGTTCTCCTAAAATACTTATACTAAAGTTTCTCAACTTTTAGTATTATTGGTATAATCTATACTCGATATGATAAACATAGTAAATTTCTTTGACTCTGAGCCAAAAGAGATCAATAGATACAATAAAATAGTAGACAAGATAAACTTACTTGGAAAAAAGGTAGAGGGATGGACTGATGCTGAACTTAAAAATAAAATTCAAGAATATATAGATAAAACAAGAGCAATCTCAGATTATCAAAAACAGCAAGACTATTTAAATCAAATTTTACCACAAGTATTTGCCATAGTTCGCGAAAGTGCAAAACGATCTGTTGGTCAATACCATAGGGATCCTCAGCTAATTTCAGCGATGGTTTTACACGAAGGAAAAATTGCAGAACAAAAAACGGGTGAAGGAAAAACCTTAACTGCAACGCTACCTTTAATATTAAATGCTTTAACTGGTAAAGGCTGTCATCTTGTTACTCCTAACGATTATCTTTCTCGTCATGGTGCAGGTTGGTATGGCCCTGTATATGACTTTTTGGGTTTAACTGTAGCTGTTATTATTCATGATAAATCTTATGTGTACGATAAAGATTTCGAAAACACAGAGTTTGATGATGAATACGCTAGGCATTTAAAACCAGTAGAGCGTGTACAAGCATATAGATCAGATATTACCTATGGAACAAATCATGAATTTGGTTTTGATTATTTAAGGGATAACATGGTTTATGATATTAGGCATATCGTACAAACAAATCAAAACTCAGACTGGGGCTCACACTACTTTTGTATAGTTGATGAGGTAGACTCTATTTTAGTAGATGAGGCAAGAACTCCTTTAATAATCTCTGCATCAGCAGAAGAATCTACAGATAAATATTATACATTTGCAAATTTAGTTACACAGTTAAAAGCAGGTACAGATTATGATGTAGATGAAAAAGATAAAGCGGCAAGCTTAACAGAGTATGGAATAAGGCGTCTTGAGAAAATTTTAAATGTTTCTAACTTATACGAACAGGATTTTGATACTATTCACCATGTAGAACAGTCTCTTAAGGCAATATCATTATATAGGAAAGATAGAGATTATGTTGTAAGAGGGGATGAAATCGTAATTGTAGACGAATTTACAGGCAGGTTAAAAGAAGGAAATAGATATTCAGATGGACTTCATCAAGCAATAGAGGCAAAAGAGGGTGTGACTGTTAAAAAAGAGTCTAAGACATTAGCTACAATTTCATATCAAAACTATTTTAGAATGTATAGTAAGTTATCAGGAATGACAGGTACTGCAAAAACTGAAGAAGAAGAGTTTAGAAAGATATATGGACTAGATGTAATTAGAATTCCTACTTGGAAACCGGTAGTTAGAATGGATAAATCAGACATAGTGTATAAAACAGTAGGAGCTAAATGGACGGCAATTGCATTAGATATAGAAGAAAAGCATAAAAAGGGTCAGCCTGTATTAGTTGGAACAACATCAATTGAAAATAACGAACTATTACATGATGTTCTAAAACGAAAAAAGGTACCGCATGAAATTTTAAATGCAAAACAACACGAAAAAGAAGCATCAATTATTTCCCAAGCTGGTAAAAAAGGCGCTGTGACTATTGCAACTAATATGGCAGGTAGGGGAGTTGATATTATTTTAGGGGGTGATCCGCCAAATATCGAAGAGCAAAAAGAGGTAATAGAACTTGGGGGTTTATATGTTATAGGTACAGAAAGACATGAATCAAGAAGAATAGATAATCAGTTACGAGGACGAAGTGGTAGACAAGGTGATGCAGGAGAATCAAGGTTTTATGTTTCTTTACAAGACGATCTAATGAGGATATTTGGTGGGGATAGAGTATCTGGGTTAATGGATAGATTAGGTTATGATGAAAATTTACCACTAGAGGCAGGATTAGTATCTAAGGCAATAGAAAATGCACAAAAAAAAGTAGAGGGTCATAACTTTGATATGCGGAAAAGAGTTGTTGAGTACGATGATATTATGAATATGCAACGAGACTCGATATATCGAATTAGAAGACGATTAATCGAGCTTGGGGAGGATGAAAATATAACTTTATCAAGTCTTACTCCAGTTGAGATTACACAGTGGTTAATAGATAAGCTGAGCAACTATCAACCTAATATTCAAGAGATATTTATCCAGCATATGGAAAAAATAGGAGAAGAAGCTTGGTTTAGAATAGTAAAGCAAGTTTCGTTGCCGGTACTTGATGCAATATGGATGGAGCACTTAACATATATGGATTATTTAAGATCAGGTGTAGGGCTTAGAGGATATGCTTCTAGAGATCCATTAGTTGAATATAAAAATGAAGGTCATATTGCTTTTGAAAAAATGGTTGCAAATGTTCTTTCAACTATTGCTGATCGCATAGTTAGGGTAAAAGTTGAAGAAAAATCAGTTCAACCACTTAAGGAAATAGACACTTCAAAATTCAATTATATCAGACCAGAACTTGAAATTGGGGTAAAGGCAGGGGGTAATGTGAAAGCAAATATAAATAGATCAGTTGAGAATAATTCAGGTAAAATTGGAAGAAACGAAATGTGTCCATGTGGAAGCTCCAAAAAATGGAAAAAATGTGGGATGATAAATGCACCGGAACATAGAAAATAAAAATATTTTTACCCATCCTTTTTAGCTTAACTGCAACGTTTAAGAAATTTGTTTATTGACATAATATTCATT
>JAQBTZ010000053.1 GCA_027624675.1 bacterium | reverse complement strand
TAATTTTGATCAAGGTGTTATCACAATGCCAGCAGGAATTACTAAAGGGAGAAAAGTTGAGTACATTGATATTACAGGTCCAGTTTCTCTGGTACTTACATCATTGAAAGAAAAGCTAAAAGGAGAGTATCAGAAATATAATTTTATTAATTGGATGTTTCCTACAACAAGAGTAAATTCACACCGACTTCACGAAGACACTTATGTTAGATCAGAGTCTACTAGATTAAAGCATTTAAGAGGTTGTTGGGACAATGTAGTTAAAGAATTAGGAATAGTTGGAAGCCCTAAAATGTTCAGAAAAACATTCTCATCTATTGCGAAGATAACTCTAGGTACTACTTCAAAAGCTAGAGCTCTAACTGGCCACCAACAAGATTCAACATTAGATATTCATTATGATAAGACCTCCAGAGAAAAAGCAAAAGAGTATGCCCATCAAGTAGCAGAAGTATTTAATTTCACGAAAAAGATGGGTTAGCACTTGTTCTAAGATTTATTAATGCCAAACAGAAGACCTAAAGCAGATAGTTTTGTAATACGAATTATTCAAACCAAAATTGTTCAATATAAAAAAAGATACAATGAGACCTCTTTAAACGCCTGGAAGAGACTTACTAAAAATAGAAATTTCAAAGAGTTAATGGAGATGTTTTATAAAGGGTACACGAATAAAGAATCTTATTTAAATAAAATTATGGAAGACAACACAGCAAAGAATGATTTCTATAAACGTCATTTAATTAATAATAGAGAAGGAATTATGGGTCTCATAAAAACTCCTCCTAGTAAGTACAGATACCGCAAGAAATAAATAATATTAGCCCTAGTAATCTAATCTGCCCCCCGTGATAGAACTAACGTCAAATGGAATTAAAATTTGACAATCGTTGGTACCAATCTCACGAAATTAAACAGATGTTTAGTATCAAAGAGAAAACTTGGAAGACCTGGCTATATGGGGACACTATAAAAGTAAAAGGTAAATTATTAAAAAAAGCTAAACAAGATATTATTGAAATGGGCCTACGAAAAGTGCCTGGGTCAAATTATTACGTAGTGGATCCAAATACTTTCCAAGAGTGGTTTCTAAAGCAAGTCGGGGAGTTAGAGGAATAATTTATGCCCATAGAAAAAACAATTTACGATAATAGAAAACCTCTTAAAATTAAACCTATTAAGAAATTAAAAGAAGGTGGACCTGTTCAGCTAGAATTTGATTTTGATAAGCCTAAACCAAAGCCAAAGCCGTCAAATAATATACTTAATTTTCCTATACCCAGCGGTTCTCCAATCGATTTATGGTTTAAAAAAACTAACAAAGAATTTACCATAGAATCTAAAAAAGAATTAGCGAGTGTTGATGATGTTGCACCGTACCTTTCTAAATTCTATTCAGAAAGACAAATCAAGGCAATGTCAGAAGCTGAAATGTTAGAGAAGTTACAGGAATTAATCGACAAGGGAGTAATCTGATGAGTGAAATAATCAAGAATCATTTAGCTGCACGAAAATTCCTGACGAAGGCGAAATATTTAACAAAAGATTTTATTGTCCCAAAATTTACGGGAACGGAAGAAGATCTACCAACAGAGAAAGAAAAGTTAAATAGTGATGTTTCCCTGAGCACATTAATTAAGCGTCAGCAAATACTTGATAAAGATATTAAAGAATTCAAACAAAAGAATTTACTAGATAAGACAGAACCAAATAAAAACATTAAGAATACACTTTATGGTGCCGTTAAAATGAATCCAAAAAACGATTATAGGTTCCGAAGCTTCGACGGCGTGAACACTTGGGCGGTCTCGAGGGACACAGCAACTACGCCCGAAGAGAAGAATAACATTAAACAAATTCTTAATAAAAGTTATAGCAACCCAAGACAGAGAGCGTCTATGGCAGATGAGGATTTACGTTTTATAAATAAGCACCCGACACAATTACTTGAAATTGAAAATAAAAAAAAAGCAGCAGCCGAGGAAACAGCACGATTTGAGAGAGATCTAGCCGCAATGCGTGAGATCATAACTGAGACTGAAGCAGTGGACAGAAGTTTTGAAAAATTTCTAGAAGAACTTAATAGCAAAAAAAAAGACGACACAACCAAAGGTGGCTTAGCCTACCTGCTTGGGATGGATTAAAAAAAATTACTATTTTTATGACACAAAAACAAAAACTAATTAAATTATTACATTATAAAAAAATATTAAAAAATCTAGAATTATGAGTATAATTTTAGAAGATTATAATGAATCTAATAAATCAGAATCGGTTTCAAAAGACGGATATATTCAAACTTTTCCCGATGATAGCTTGCCCACAAGTTGGAGTAATAATGATCATAGAATTTGGTTAAATAAAAAATCAAGTGGAGATATTACGGCTTGGCACAATGAAGAAGGCAAACTAACCCATTATACTGAAAGATCAGATGATAATGGAAAGAAAGACATCAAACCCTGGACTCAGTGGAATAAAACCGTTGAAGGTAAACCTATAAATATTTGGAAGCAAAGAAAGTGGTTAGGCTATAAAAGTTTTTACAATAGTAAAGAAATTATAGAATCTAATAAACCTATCCTAATTGTAGAGGGGGAAAAATGTTTGCATTTTGCAAATAAGAATCCCTTAATTAAATCCTATTATCTCACTACGACTTGGTACGGTGGAGTAAATAATGTTTATGATTTTAATTTTGAAATACTTAAAAACAAAGAAGTTTATTTATTTCCAGATAACGATGACCCTGGTAGAGAAGCAATGCACACAATTGCTTATAGCCTGGTTAAAAAAGGAATAACTACAAATATAAAATATTTCAAACTCGCAGAATTATCTAATAATGAGTTTTCTGTTGGTTGGGATATCGCTGATAAATTTCCTGATAAATATAATCTAGAGCAAACAATGAAACCTGAGTCTATTTATTGGGTCCATTACAAATCTGCGATAGATAAATCAGTCTGGCAAAGCATTAAGCAGACATTACAAGAGAAAGAAGAGAAAAAAAACGCTCTTACATTGTTGGATAAATATGTCTATGTGCAATCAAATGATATGTTTGTGGAAGTTGGATCTGTTAATTTTCAATTAAGTGCACAAATAAATAATTTTTACAAACATCTAAATAGTAACCTATCAAAAGAATTATTAGAAAATCCAAAATTTAAAAAAGCCAAGACATTCATAACGAATTCAAAATATCCACCAGGACTTATTTATCTTAAAGAAAATGAGATACCATTATTAGAGCCTGGTGCAGTATTAAATATTTATAAGCCCAATTATATTCAACCCAAAGAAGGAGATGTCAGTTTTTTGATAGATCTTTACAAGGAACAATTTGGATCTGACAAATGGGAAGTCATCGAACAAACAATTGCTTATTACGTTCAATATCCTGGCGAAAAAATAAAATGGGCAATTGTAATGGTTTCAGAAGTTGAAGGAACCGGAAAAGGATTACTAGCAAGAATTATCTCAAGAGTAAAAGGTTTCCACAACGTAAATGAAAACGCAAATTATAAGCACTTAATCAATAATCATAATACCCTACTAATTGGAACAGAGGTAATCGTGCTAAATGAATTATCACTTGGGGATTTTAAAAGTAAAAATGAAGGTACTAACTCTTTAAAAAATTTTGTTTGTGATGATTACTATACTTGCAATTTTAAAAATAAACCTATGGTCAAACTAATTAACAATACTAATTTTGTACTATTCTCAAATGATCCTAGGGTGTTAAGTGCTAATCCAGGTGGCAGAAGATATTATTTTATAAATATCAGAACGACAGAGCAAGAGCTTGAAGCAATGGCAGATCTTTTTGATAAGGCCTGGTCGTTTGTAGATTCTGATGAAGGTGCCGCCGCACTTCTCTATTATTTTAAAAATACAGTCGTAATCAAAGATCCTAAAATATTTAAGCGAAGAGCACCTAAAACAGATGACTTACTAGAACTTATTGAGCAATCAAAACATCCTATGCAGAAAATATTAGAAAATGAATTAAAAAATCCTGAATATAACAATCAAGTTTTTGATAATTCTTTTACGGGGATTTTATCTTTTGATGAATTAAAATCTAAACTAACTACTCCTGATCAATACAAAAAAAAAACTAATTATGGCTCTTGTTCGGATGACGCCCTATATAAATTCTTAAGTGCAAATTGCCTACTCTGGAACAATAAAAAGCAGACAAAACAGATCGATATTAACGGAACCAGAAATAGATATTATATATTAGATGACAATAGATCGCCGATACCTAATAAAAGCTTCAGAGATTTTGAGCCTAAACAATTAGAAAAAATTATAAGATATGGGTACAGCATTACTAACGCAATAAAAGATGAAGCAAAAATATTCTCAAATGCTAAAAGTTTATATCAAGGCGGTTTAGATCTAAGCAAACTTAAAAATTCAAAATATGAAATAGAAGGAAAAGACAAATTAATTAATAAATTTGAAAAATTAAAATCTATTATTAATAGAGGTGTGAGAGACCCAGAAACTATTTTAAATGAATATGATTTTGAAACACACAAAGAAGAGTTAGGTTTAGTTGATCCAAAAAATTATGCACTTCAAGATTTTATAATTAAAATTCCAGATATGCCGCAATTACAATCTATTAGCGGGCTCTCTTCTAATGTCTATTAAATGAAAAACGATTCAAAACAAGCCAAGGGTCGATATCTACAGAATTTAGTTAGAGACCGTATAGTCAAACTTTATCCTGTACTGACAAAGCAAGACATTAGAACATCTATGAGATCTGAAACAGGTGCGGATATAAAACTACTGACACAAATAGCTAGAAAATTATTTCCCTTTAGTATTGAAACCAAAAATAGACAAGAGTTTCGGCAAATTTATAATCATTTTGAACAAGCAAAGCGGCACACTAATCAAACACCTCTTCTAATAATTAAAATGAATAGAGAACGTCCGCTTGCGATAATAGATATGGAATTCTTTTTTAAACTTCAGGAAGATGAATAATCACTCAACCCTCTCAACCAACTCAGGTACTTTCTAACGGAGCTATTTTAGTATTTAGGACAAAAGCAGCAACAAAAGTTGTGGGCCGCAACCAAAGGAGTGTGATGTGGTTGAGATAGTTGAGAGAGTCCGCACTTGTCCAGTACAGATCGAGAGTAATTAGTTACCCTATTAAAAATG
>JAQBTZ010000052.1 GCA_027624675.1 bacterium | reverse complement strand
AGCAGATTTAGGTGCAACAGATGAAATTGGATTGACTCATTTAGCAGAGGCTATTCAGTACCGAAAGCTATGAAAAATCAGAAGACTGGTAAATATGGCGAGCAGTTGGCATTAGAGTATTTAGAAAAGCTAGGGCAAAAACTTGTTGTAAAAAATTTTAGATACAAAAAGTTGGGTGAGATTGATATTGTTACAAATCTAAATAACAAATTGCACTTTGTAGAGGTAAAGACAAGAAAAAATGATAACTATGGATTTCCGTTTGAAGCGGTAGATTATAAAAAACTTGAAAAGATTATAAAAGTTGCGGAGGTGTTTCGAGATCAGAACAGCTTAACAAACCTAGATTATCAGTTTGATATAGTTTCAATCACCCTAAACCCTACAAAGATTGAATATTTTGAGAACGTGACCATGTAAGTTAGTTATGGCCTTATAGCAGTAAAAATGCTATACTCTCAACCAATATGGTTGAGCAAATAATCAAAAATAATAATTTACCTTTATATAAAATCGATCAGTTTAACAAGGCATTTTACGGCGACTTGGTTGTGTCATTCGATGACATAACTACATGGTCTAAAAAAGAGAGGCAATTATTAAACGAAATCAAATTTATTTCACTTGATGTTCAGACTCAGCAAATATCTAAAAAACAAGACACAATAAAGGTTTTATTTAAACGAAAGCTAGATGGCAAACTTATAGAAACAGTGCTAATGCGTTTTGAAGATGGTAGAAACACAGTTTGTGTTAGTTGTATGGTGGGTTGTCCTGTAAATTGCACATTTTGTGCTACAGGTAAACTTGGGTTTAAGGGAAATTTGACTGCAACTGAGATTGTTGATCAGGTACTATACTTTGCAAGGATTTTGAAAAAGGAAAAGGCAAAGATAACTAACGTTGTGTATATGGGCATGGGAGAGCCAATGCTTAATTTAGAAAACGTTCAACAGTCAATTGATATATTAACTGATAGCAATAAGTTTGGGTTAGGGGCACGTAGAATAACAGTCTCAACTTCAGGTTATGTTGCACAGTTTAATAAACTTGTGGTAGATGGGTTTAGAGGTAGGGTTGCGATCAGCTTGCATGCTCCAAATCAGGTTTTGCGAGAAAAGTTAATGCCTGTAGCTAAGGCATATAGTTTAGATCAAATTATGCAGGCACTGGATAATTACGTTGCGCTTACAAATAAAAGGGTAAGCTATGAATATGTTTTGATTAATAAGGTAAACGATATGCAGGAAAATGCACAGGAACTTTCAGAGCTGTTAACAGGTAGACTAGCTCATGTAAATTTAATTCCATACAACTCTATTAAAGGTGTAGAGTATGAAAGATCAACACCAGAAAGAATAAAGATTTTTTGTGAAGTTCTGAAAAGCAATAATATAAATTATTCACTAAGAGTAACAATGGGAGATGATATTTCAGCAGCATGTGGACAGCTGGCGGGTGAGACAGTTGAACGTAGCTAGATTAAGAAAGGGTATTGCAAATGATTTGGCCATGTGGCTAGTCAGTTTGCAAATACCCTGCTGGGATTTATTCTAGCAGTTTCTGTCTTAATTCATAGATCTCCTTTTATTTGTGCTTTTGGATTTTGGCAAGTCGCCTAATTTGTGTGTTATTATACCAAAAACTATAGGTTATGTCAATCGTTTATTATTCTACCCAAAATTTTTCTCCATCTGATTTTATGCTTATTGTGCCACTTGTAACGGTTTGGAGTGTTGTAATCTTTCGATCAGAATATGCTCCTAGTACCTGCGTGTGTGGGTGTTTATATACATTGTTTGTTCCTGCTGATATAACTGCAATGTATGGCGAGATTGTGTCAATGAGTGGTTTATCGAGTGAATCACTTGCCCCATGATGTGGCACTTTTAATACCTCGATCCTTTCTTTAAGATTTAATTTTTCAAGGATTGGCTCTTCTGCATCACCCGTTAATAACGTATCAAAGTTTTTGTAGGTCATTTTTAAAACTATTGAAACATAGTTAGGATTTTCACATTCTACTGGGCTTGCTGACAATAAATTATACATGACCTTATCTGAACATGCAGGTGCAGAGCAGGTTTGTAGGGTAGGGCAGTTTAAATTAGTATCGCCTCTTAAAACGCTGTAGTTTGGCCATAAAACTAAAAAGCCAACACTATCAATCTCAAATTTATCATTAGTTTCAACGTATTTAACGGTTGCATTTTCATCTTTTACTTTTTGCAAAAAATCTACATAATCTGGATTTTCATAATAGGTATTTGTAAGAAAAATATTAGCAACATCACAGCTTTCTAAAATCTTGGTTAATCCGTTAATATGATCAGCGTGTGGGTGGGTGGCGACAATTGTGTTTATTGTACAAGGCGCAAAAAAGAACTTGGATCCAATTACACTTTCAAGATTACTGTTAGTATCAGGGCCACCATCAATTAAAATTAGCTGTTTATTTGGAGTTGTTATTAAAATGCTGTCGCCCTGACCAACATCAATAAACTGAATCTGCAAGTTGTGATCAAGGTTAGACTGAAAAAATAGGAAAAGTTGAACAATTAAAAATGCAATTACTAAAAAAATAGTAGACTTAAGTTTCATTGGGTAATTTTAGCATTTTTATTATTAGTTAATTCTATCTTCTTAATTCTTGACACGCATCTACAAACCACCTATAATTAGTGGTATATGGCATCGTATATTGACCTTCAAAAGCTTAATAAAATAGATAAAACCCTGTTTACCACCCTGGATATTGCTAGGTTTTTAGGGATTGATAATCAACGAAATCTTGAAAATTTAATAAAGAGGCTAATTAGTGAAAATGTTCTGACTATACTGGAAAAAGGCAAGTATTATTTGACAGATAAATCGCCTAGCACTTTTGAGATAGCTCAGTTTCTATATAACCCTTCGTATATTTCATTTGAAACAGCTTTAAACTACCATGGATTATTAAGTCAGTTTCCATTTGAAATTTCATCTGCCACAACTAAAAAAAGAACAGAAAAGGAGATTGAGGGAAAAGTTTATACTTATTCAAAAATGGATAAATCCTTGTTTACAGGGTATTACCTAGAAAAAGATTATTTAATAGCGACAAAAGAAAAAGCACTTTTTGATGAAATCTACATGATTAGCAAATCTTTAAGATCTGAAAAAATCTTAGAGAATATTGAATTTGATCAGATTGATAAAACTAAACTTTTAGAATTTAGAAATTTACTAAGTAGTAATAGTGTTGGTAGATTTAATAATCTCCTTAAAAGATATATATTATGATTACACTTGATCAAATAAAACAGCTCTCAAAAAAATACAAAACAAATGAATCGGTTGTAGCCAGAGAATACGTGCAAATCTCGGTTTTAAAAGAGCTGTATAGCACTAGTTTCTCAAGACAAATATATTTTAAAGGTGGAACGGCCCTTCGATTAATGTATGGTGGAAAAAGATTTTCTGAGAACCTAGATTTTACAGTGACAATGGAAGAAATCTCTTTTGTTGATGGGATTGAAAAAGTTTTTGATAATTTGAAATCACAGTATCCCTATACAATAAAAGAGAAAGACACATTAACTGGTAAAAGCTATCTTTTGACAGCCAATATTAATGGGTTAGGTGCCCCATCGTTTGTTCGGCTTGATTTCTCAATGCGCGAGGCTGTTATTGAGCCAACGGAATCTATTTTAAGAACAGAGTATCCAATAATAGTACAAAACTTTATAAGTACACTTAGCAAAAATGAGATTTTGGCAGAAAAAGTTAGAGCAGTTATGACAAGGTATAAGCATAGAGATTTGTATGATATCTGGTTGTTATTAGAGATAGGGGCGGTGTTAGATATAGGTTTAGTAAATAAGAAACTGGCATATTATGATCAAGTGTTTGATAAAAATAAACTGATAAGCGAGCTTGCAAAGTTTGAAAAAGCTGATTTTATTATGGATTTAAGACCATTTGTGCCGGTAAACGAAAGAGCAAAACTTGATGAGTTTTTTGATTTTGTAAAAGTGTATTTATTAAAATACTTAGAAACGATTTAAAAAACAGTAGGCTTAAGTTTCATGGGGTAATTTTAGCATTTGGGTAAAAATATAGAACGGAGCAGAGTACTGTAGAAAGATTTTGCCGGTTGGCTATTCGGGTTCGGGTTTTGGCCAGGGCAGAAGGAGCACTATTGAACTGCCTATAATCTCATAAATGAGATATTTTCCTTTATTTTCTGGAGCATTATCTACTTCATCGATAGAGTCCCCCCATATCTCGAACACTACGTAAAAGGCCAGTTTGCATTCATTGGGTTGGTCCTTGAAAGTTACTTTTGTGATTGGTAGGTTGCAACTGCTATCTACCACCTCGGTTAGATAGAAGGGCGCTGCCACACTCACAATTGGATCTATCTCTGGGTTCCAGTCTTTTCCTTGAACGTTATAACCATATATAGTGTATGTGCCACTATTTATGGTTATTTTTATCGGCCAATGGAACGTTTCACTTAAGATGATTGGACCTTCAAACATCGCCGATGCAATTTCCCTACTTGGTGTTTCTCCCCAAGGAAACATGACAAAAGTCTCCTTTGGATTTGAATGATAGGCGAATTTGCCTAATTCATTAGCGCTTATTATATCAAAAACTATAGGATGTGTAAAGGTTTTTGCGCCGTCTTGTGACTTTTTATTAATCTTCAAGGTCATTGCGAGTGTAGCGAAGCAATCTAGAGTAATATATAGATTCCCACGTCTCGTCTGACGAGACTCGTAATGACAGATAGTTTTAGATATTTTTAGATTCTTGATTTAATATTTTTGATATGTTATCTTGTACATATATGTACAAGACTAGAAATACAAATAAACAATCAATTCTACTTAAACAAGACAGAAATATATTTAGTCTTAATGATCTTGCAACTTTATGGGGTATAGAAAATAGAGGTACTTTAACTACAACTGTACGAAGATATAAAGAGAAATCGATTTTGTATAGTTTAAAAAAGGGGTTGTACTCTGTTTTACCAATTGAAAAACTAGACGTATACGAGTTAGGTTGTGCTTTATGTGGATCTTTTTCGTACGTTTCAACAGAGACAGTTTTAGTAAATGATGGGATAATTATGCAAGGATTAAACGCAGTAACGCTTGTAGGTCAAAAAAATATGAGTTTTACAATTGGTGATAATCAGTATATTT
>JAQBTZ010000051.1 GCA_027624675.1 bacterium | reverse complement strand
ATCCACTTTCATTGATGATTGTCTCGAAAGTTTCTGTAAACGACTTTTCTTTATTAACTACGTGCCAGACCTGTATTTTTTCAAGAAACTGTATTATCTCTGTTATGTCTCCAACCGTTTTTGTAAGATCTTTATGTTTTGATGCCTCAAATAAATTTAGCCTTTTTTTACTAGCAAATCTAATAAATTTTAATACTGTTGTTGGATTTAAGTTTAGGAATTTATAGTTTAATATATGGAATAAGTCATTATCGTCTTCTGCAGTTTCAAGTTTTTGTATAGCATACAAAAGTTTAATAAGTATTTTTATTGATGGATCTTTTAATATATCATTTCCCCCTTCGGTTGAAAATTTTATATTATTTTTTACTAATGCCTGAATAATATCGATACTATCAAAGTTATTTCTGTATATAATGGCAATCTGGGTTGCGGGTACATTTTGTTTTAGTAAGGTTTTTATCTCGGTTACTATAAAGTTAAGCTCGCTATAGCTATTTGCAAAGCTACCAATTTTCACCTTTGTTTCTGGTAATAGTGATTTAGAGCTAAGTGTTTTATCAATATTTTTAATTTTTTTACTCAGTCGTTGTTCGTTTTTTTCAATTAGGCTTTTTGCACCATCTAAGATAGTTTGTGTACTGCGGTAGTTATCAGTTAGGGTTATAAGTTTTGAATCAGGAAACCATTTTTTAAAGCTTAATATATTTTCAAGTGATGCTCCTTGAAATCTAAATATTGATTGATCTTCATCTCCTACTACAAAAATATTGGCACTAGTTCCCCAAAAATTTGATAAAGATTTAATTAGCCTGTTTTGTGCATTGTTTGTGTCCTGGTATTCGTCAACTAATATGTAAAGATATTTTTCTTGATAATCTAAAAGTAGCTCTTCGTCTTTTTCTAAAGCATCTACTGTCCAGTTAATCATATCTTCAAAATCATACCTTCCCTTTTCTGCAAGTTTTTCTTGATATATCTTGTAAAACTGTAATAGCTCTTTGTTTTTAAATAGTATCTTTTCATCTACATTTTCATCTACCTCTAAAATCTTCCCCATATCATTAATACTTACTCCTTCGCGTTTTAAGGTTTTGATGTTTGATTGAATCTGCTTTAGGTAGTAATAAGGAGACCTAAAAGTTTTAATATATTCAAAATTATTTTCATCTAATATCTCTTTAAATATCTTGACACCTTCTACATCTGATAATGGTTCAAGTTCATCAGAAATAATAAATTTCCCAGGGTTAGTTTTGATAATTTCAGAGGAAAAGGAGTGGAACGTATGGATATGTACCTTATAACTTTCAAGACCTACAATATCAAGTAATCTTTGTCTCATTGTATAAACTCCACTTTCGGTAAAGGTTAAAGCCAAGATATTTTCTGGTGGGGTATCAGTTTTTAGTAGTATGTTTGCAATCCTGGCAGTTAATACCTGGGTTTTTCCAGTTCCAGGGCCAGCAACAACCATAGTTGGGCCTTCTATTTCATTAACCGCCTCAAGTTGTTTTTTATTTAGTTTAACTTTGTCTTGTATGTCCATCTTAATCTATTTTTAGTTGTTCATTTTCATCAATCGATTCTATCTTTGTTGCCATTTTATCAAACCTTCGTGTTGTGTCATCATATTTAGCTTTTGCGTTATTTAGATGTTTCCCAAGCACGTCAAAGTCTTCTGAGACTCTTGAAAAGTCAGTTCTAAGCTGTGATATTGTTTTTAATATTTCACCTGCTTTTTGTTCTACCTCGTACCCTTTTAGACCTTCTAAAATTGTAAAGATATATGAGGTTATGCTATTTGGTGAAACAGGGATTACTCTTTTCTTATGTGCATACTCCCAGATATTGTCAGAATTACCATCTCGTTTAACAACTATATCGTAATAAATACTCTCCATAGGTATATACATCATCGCAAAATTTAATGTGTTGTCTTGGGGTGAAACGTACTTACTTGAAATTTCATCTATCCGTTTTTTTACATCTCTAATAAATTCTTTGTAACTATTTTCTTTTATCATTTCATCTTTTTCGTTAAAATATTTTTCAAAATTTGCAAGGGGAAATTTAGAGTCAATTCCAACTATCTTATTATCTAGTAAAAATATTACAGCATCACAAATCTCGCCTGTTTTTTTAAATGTGTATTGAGTTTGAAATTTATCATGTGGTAATACGTCTCTTAACATATTTTCAAGTAAAGATTCTCCAAAACCGCCCCTCATTTTTGGTGCAATTAACATGTTCTGAAAGCTAACTATCTCTTTGTTAGTAATAAGTAACTTTGAACTTGCCTCCTCTAATTTTGAAAGTTGATTTGTAACCTCGCGTACTGTTTTCTCAGTTTGAGAAACCCTCTCTGTGATAAATGATTTTGACTCATCAATTGCTTTAACATTTTTACCTAGACTTTCTGTTACCTGGTTAGTATTTTCTGCAATTCTTTTATCCATTTGTTCTACTGTTTTTAGTAGTGTGTTATTAATATTTTGGTTTAAAGATGAGATACTATCAAAGATAGTCTTTTGTAATACATCATTATCAGGATTTTTTGCTCCTTTCTTTGTTAGAATAAGATAAGTTGCAAGACTACCAGAAATTAATGCTAGCAAAAAGATTAAGATAGAATTTGTCATAATAACTTTTCGTATTAACTATAGTAAAGAATAACATGTTGAGGTTTATTTACACAATCGTTTCATTCGTGATTCTTTCGGGTTTTGGGATCTGGTATATAGTATTTAATACTAGACCTGCCGGAATATTCATTATATTAATTAGTTTATTATTTTTTATTTTTTTAGCATTAATTTGTTCATTAATTGTATATTTTTTTAGACTGCGAAAAAGTAAGATAATTTTTCCGTATGAGTATAAAGGTATATATCGTAGTGGACTTATTATTTCAGTACTGGTTTCCTCTTTTGTAACTTTACTAATTAGTTTTCAGCTATTACAGGTACTAGATTTAATCACCTTGATTTTATTGTTATTATTTTTTGTTTTTGTAGGTGTTTTAAGATCAGATAAGGTTAGGTAAATTATCAGGATAAATTTGCTGTTTATGTTAATATTATCAATATGGATAATAAATTTTATATTACTACTCCAATATATTATGTAAATAAGGAGCCACATGTTGGCTCTGCACTATCCACAGTTTGTGCGGATATTGTTGCAAGATATCAAAGATCAATAGGAAAAGAGGTCTTTTTTTTAACCGGAACAGACGAATATGGTGCAAAGATTGCTTTAAAAGCAGGGAGTGAAGGGAAATCACCAAAAGAGTTTGTAGATAAAGTTTCACAACAATTTCTAAAAGCATGGAAGATTTTAAATATTAGTAACGATTATTTTATTCGAACAACCGATCCACAACATGAAAAATATGTAACAGAGTTTATAAATAAAGTATATGAAAAAGGAGATATTTATAAGGCAGAGTATGAGGGTTATTACTGTATAGGTTGTGAGGAATTTAAAACAGAAAAAGATTTAACACAAGGTCATTGTCCAATTCATCGGCCTGATCAAACGATATTTCAACGTGAGGAAAACTATTTTTTCAAGCTTACTAAGTACGCGCCTAAGGTTTTAGAGTTAATTGAGAATGACGAGTATCAGGTGTTACCCGAACAGAAAAAAAATGAGATAATCTCAAAATTAAAGATGGCACTGGATAATAATGAGTTACCTGATTTATCAATTAGCCGAGAGAACCTTGAATGGGGGATAAGAATCCCATGGGATGAAAAACATGCAATATATGTGTGGTTTGATGCATTGCTTAATTATTATTCTGCTTTAAAAATAAATAATTCTTATGATAAGTTTTGGCCCGCAGATTTTCATGTTGTTGGTAAAGATATTTTATGGTTTCACACTACAATCTGGCTTGCGATGTTATTAGCAGTAGAGGAACGTCTACCGAAAAAAATATTTGCTACCAGCTTTTTTACTATAGATGGTCAAAAGATGAGTAAGTCGTTAGGAAATGTAATAAGACCTGCTGATTTAGTTAAAAGGTATGGTGTGGATGGCACAAGATATTTACTTGCAACATCATTACCTTATCACGATGATGGCGATATTGGTTATGCTAAATTTGATAAAAGGTATACCGCAGAACTTGTTAATAATTGGGGGAATTTAGTTAATCGAGTATTAGGCTTAATTAAGAGTAAAAATTACACAGTACAAAAATTTGATTATGACAAAGAATATTTCCTTCAGGTAGAAGATTTATTTAGTCAGTTTAGATTACATGAGATACTTCAACTTATTACAACAGAGGTTTCTAAGGTTAACTTAAAGATAAGCGAAGAAAAGCTATGGAAGAAAAATGGTGAAGAATTTGAAAAAGAGATAGAAGAAATAATACAAAATATTAGAAAAATTGCATTTAATTTAGAACCGTTTATGCCAGAAACAAGCAGTTTTATTAACAATATCTTTTCAAAAACGCCAAGTGTTACCGAACAAATTTTGTTTCCAAAATTAAATTAATATGTTTACCTCTCCTGTCTTAATTAGTGTCTTAGTTTTAATCATAATACTTTTGTTAGTACAGGTATTTATGGCGATTTTCAATAAATTCCTATTTCTACCGCTATTAATTAGTATTATAGTTTTACTATTAGTGTTTATTACAAACACATTTGTACAAAGCACAATTGTAATTCCATTTCTTAATTTGTTAATAGGCTTTTCATTGGGAACTATGATAATAATGGTTTATGTAGCAAATAAAAGTGTGAAAAAAATGCAAGAAAAGTTTGTGGCACTTATCGATTTTCAACTTGTAAATTTTGTTTTTGCTTGGGTGTTTTTAATATTTTCTGTACTTTTTATAAACATTAAGTGATAGATACTCATATTCACCTATCTTCGATAGATTACTATAACAACCCAGATCAGGTTTTGGGTTTATTAGAGGAAAATGGTGTTTCAAGCATAGTAAATGTTGCTACTGATATAGAAACAAGTAAACAAAGTATTAAGTTAAGTCAAAAATTTCCAAAATTAAGTTATGCTACAGTGGGGATTCATCCAGAAGAGATCAATTCAGATACAGACACTCAAGTTTTAAAGCAACTAGAACAACTTGTTCAACAAAAAACAGTCGTAGCAGTTGGAGAAGTTGGGCTTGATAAAACATATATTCAAAAGTTAGGTGAGAGTGAGATGACAGAAAGGTTTAATTGGCAAAATAATTGG
>JAQBTZ010000050.1 GCA_027624675.1 bacterium | reverse complement strand
TTAGGTGGGGGTTCCTAAATCTTAGATGCCGTTTGGCTAGTGCATTAAGTAGCTAAGAAAATTGGAGTTCATGACCACACCCGCATTCATCACTGTGGCGTTCTTCCATCTTTCTTTGCCATTCTGCACGATCTTTTTCTTCTTCTTGGGAAATGGCGTACCAAGTTGAACATGTTGCATACATTGGAACGTATACTGGGTAAGACTCCGCATCATCATCGTTTTCTCTCGGATCTAATTCTTCCCAGAATGCTTCTTCTTCCTCAAGAGGGTCAACCCATTCTTCAGCCAACTCTTGGAGGGCATCAGTTTGGGGGTTGTCGGTGTGAAGTTGATTGAATTGCTGTGCCATGAGAAAGTCTCCTTTGATTGGGAAAAATGGAAAAAATTTGTCCATCAACTACCCTTAATTATATCAAACACTATAGGTTAAGTCAATGATATTAACAAATTCTCATAGATTCTTCGTCGGTAGACTCAGAATGACGTGGGGGATAATATAAATTAGAATAATGGGCCCAAAGTATTGAAATTTAAACCCAATTGATTGATAATAAATCCAATGCCCGAAAATTCTGATAAAAACCCTAAGTTAAATAATGCTAGTACTATTGAGGATATTCTTTTTCAGATTGGTTTACTTGACGAAAATCAGGTTTCTGCAATTAAATTTGAGAACGTTAATACGGGTAAATCTGCAGAAGATATTATTAAAGACAAAAATTTAGTTGAAGAAGATGATTTAATTAAGGCGAAAGGGCTACTTTATAACATTCCATTTGTTGATCTTGAAAAAGAAACTATTGATGCAGTAGCTTTAGAAACTGTTCCTGAGGCTGTTGCAAAAAAACTTCATTTATTTCCATTTAAATCTGATGCCACAACAATTAGCCTTGTTATGGCTGACCCTTTAGATCTACAGTCTATTGAGTTTATTGAAAGAAAGTCAGGTAAAAAAGTTATACCATATATTGCACCTGTTACAGCAATTGATAAGGCGGTATTTAATCAGTATGGAAAATCAATTACAACCGAGGTTTCTGCAGCACTAGAAGATGTTGTTGGTATTACCGAGATTAAAGAGCAAGGTGTTGGAGATATTCAGAAAGAAGAAAAAAATCTAAAAGATGCTCCTGTTGCTCGTATTGTTAATACTATTATGGAATATTCTGCAAAGTCTGGGGCATCGGATATCCATATTGAGGCAGAGGAAAATAAGTCGAGGGTGCGATATAGAATTGACGGAATTTTACAAGAAAAATTAACATTACCTAAAAAGGTGCATGACTCTTTAATTGCCCGAATTAAGATTATGGCTAACCTTAAGATTGATGAAAGAAGGTTACCACAAGATGGAAGAATTAAGATTAAGGTTGGTGATGAGGAAATTGACCTTCGTGTATCTACCTTACCTACTGCTTTTGGAGAAAAAGTTGTAATTAGGTTACTTAGAGATACTGGCTCAACCCTGAAATTAAAAGATTTAGGGCTAAGAGGTGTTTCGTTAAAAAGACTTGAAGAAGCTTTATTAAAACCATATGGAATTATATTAGTTACAGGCCCTACTGGTTCGGGAAAAACTGTAACCTTAGCAACGTGTTTAAGAAGATTAAATACCTCAAGGGTAAATATTATTACTTTAGAGGACCCTGTTGAAATTAGAATTGAAGGAGTTAACCAGGTGCAGATAAATAATGCTGCAGGATTAACTTTTGCTTCGGGTTTAAGGTCAATTTTACGACAAGATCCTAATATTATAATGGTAGGAGAGATTAGGGATAGTGAAACTGCATCTTTAGCTATTAATGCTGCGTTAACTGGACACTCTGTTTTATCTACTTTACATACAAACTCAGCAGCTGGGGCAGTACCTCGAATGCTTGATATGAAAGTTGAACCATTTTTATTAGCTTCGACATTAAATCTTTCTATGGCACAAAGATTAGTTAGAAAGGTTTGTGCGTCATGCAAAGAGGAGTATAAAGCACCAGAGGCAATGGCAAAACAGATTAGAGAAATACTAAAAGATAATAAGGATGTAGACTTACCAAAAGAGGTTAACGGTGATGGAGAAATAACTTTGTATAGAGGTAAGGGTTGTGATGTGTGTGGAACAAGTGGATATAAAGGAAGAATGGGGATTTATGAGGTTATGGAAATTTCGGAGGCGGTGGTAGAGCTTATGTTGAATAATAAATCATCGGGTGAGATTGAGAGAAAAGGAGTTGAAGAAGGAATGGTTACACTTATGCAGGATGGAGTTATGAAAGCATTAGAAGGACTAACAACAATGGAAGAAGTACTTAGAGTAGCAAGAGAATGAGTATTTAGTATATTGTATCGAGTATAATGTATGGATTATACTACTAGATACTGTATACTAAATTAACTGCCATATGAATTATACAATTAATGACCTTTTAGATAAGGTAATACAAGAGAAAGCATCAGATTTACATATAGTTTTTGATGTTCCCCCTATGATGAGGATTTCAGGTCAATTGACTCCTATTGAGGGTATTAATAAATTAACCTCAGAAGAGGTTGAATCTCTAATTTTCACTCTAATAAACGAAGAACAAAAAAGCATGTTAATAAAAGATAAAGAGCTAGACTTTTCGTTCTCTTTTAAGTCGATCGGAAGATTTAGAGCTAATGCGTTTTACCAGAAAGGTATGCTTTCGTTAGCATTAAGGTTAATCCCCTTTGAAATTCCTAGTATGGAAAAGTTGCATTTACCAGATTATCTGACAGAGTTTAATGCCTTGCCTCAAGGATTAATATTAGTTACAGGTCCAACTGGGCATGGAAAATCAACAACGATAGCCTCAATGCTAGATGATATGAATAGTAAATATAAGAGAAATATTATTACAATCGAAGATCCAATAGAATATATTTTTCAAAATAAAGGTTGCATTATTCAGCAACGAGAGATGTTTCAAGACACATTAAGTTGGGATCAAGCATTAAAGTCAGTTTTACGAGAGGATCCTAACGTAGTAATGATTGGTGAGATGCGCGATTTTGCTACAATATCATCGGCTTTAACTGTTGCAGAAACGGGGCATTTGGTCTTTGCAACTTTACATACAAACTCAGCTGCACAAACAATTGATCGTATAATTGATGTTTTCCCAGAACATCAACAGGCTCAGGTTAGAACACAGCTTTCAGTAGTAATTGAAGCTGTTATTTCACAAAGATTAGTAGTAGGAAAGGATGGAAGTCGCTACCCTGCAATAGAGTTAATGCTTGGTACATCTGCAGTTCGAAATTTAATACGTGAAAGTAAGACACATCAGTTAGATAACGTTATATCGACCAGTGCTGATTTAGGTATGGTATCGCTAGAAAGATCACTTGCAGGATTAGTTGATGCAGACTTAGTTTCTTACGAAGAAGCTCAACTTCATACACTTAAACCAAACGAACTTGCAAGGTTAATTAGGAAAAGATAAACATGAAATTTAAATATTTAGCAAGATCAATAGACGGCAGAGTACAAAGTGGTACTGTTGAATCTAGTGGTCAAAGATCAGCAGCAGCTTTAATTAAAGCTCAAAATCTTATATTAATTTCTTTAGACGAAGATAGAGATGGTTTTTCTATTGATGGTTTAATGAATGGGTTAAGAGGAGTGTCCTCTAATGACGTTGTCAACTTTACAAGACAACTTGCAACAATGATCTCTGCAGGATTATCACTTAGTGATTCGTTAAATATATTAAAAGAGCAGATTACTAATGCTCAGTTTAAAACAATAATTCAATCAGTTCAGGCTGATGTTAGTGGTGGAAACTCTTTCTCAAACTCACTTGCTATGTATCCTGATATTTTTGATACAACTTATATTTCTTTACTAACTGCAGGTGAGGCCTCCGGAAATCTTGATGATATATTATTAAGACTTGCAGACAAATTAGAAAAATCAAGATCCTTTAAGTCTAAGCTTAAAGGGGCAATGATTTACCCTGTAATTGTTGTTATAGCAATGGCTGGAGTTATGACAGTTATGGTTGTTTTTGTTATACCAAAATTAACTGATATGTATGCATCATTAAATATAGAGCTCCCCCTGCCTACTCAGATATTAATTGGAATTTCTAATATAGTTATTAACTATTGGATATTTTTAATAATAGCGATGGTAGCATTTGTTGTAGGTTTTTCATATTTCAAAAGGAGTTTAACAGGAATATATACACTAGATAAAATTGCACTAAAATTTCCAATATTTTCAAACATTACCAAGCTTGGAATTTATACCGAATTTACCAGAACATTATCGTTACTAATGAGATCAGGGGTTAGCATTGTTGATGCTTTACAGATTGTAGCTAATTCGTTAGGAAACGTATATTTTCAAGAAGAGGTTTATGAAGCCAGTCGTAAGGTTGAAAAAGGTATACCACTAAGTGAACCTATAATCGCTTCTAAATATTTTCCAGCAATAATTGGACAGATGATTGCAGTTGGAGAAAGAACGGGAAAGATGGATGATGTGTTAATGAAAACTTCTGCATATTTTGAATCAGAAGCAGACCAGGCAGTTAAAAACCTGTCTACCGCACTTGAACCGATTATTATGGTTTTATTGGGACTTATGGTTGGAGTATTAATATTATCAGTAATAACGCCAATTTATAAATTAACAAGTAGCTTTTAGTTATGAAAATCTGCCAAGATTTCAATAATAAATATTCTTTAAATAATAATTTACCCCTAAAACTTAAATGTATGGGTTTAATTCGAGGGGAGGTGAAATTGTAAATGTTAAGAAATAATAAAGGATTTACACTTATCGAATTATTAATCGTTATTGTAATTATTGGTATTTTAGCAGTAGCAGTTTTATCTGCTATTAACCCAATCGAACAGATTAACAAGGCAACAGACCAAGGTAAAAAATCAGACTCGGCAGAGTTGTTAAACGCTTTAGAAAGATACTATACAACTTTTCAAGAGTATCCTTGGACAAAGATGGGTGCTTCGGGTCCTGTATCAGGCACCCCAGTTTTTGCAGGTGTATCAGGTACTGCTCAAACTTGGATAGGTGTTGCAGTTGGCGATTCTGATACTGCAAGTTTAGTAGGTACTAGTGAGTTAAAGCCAGAATTTGCCAGAAGAAAGTCTTTGAATGATTTAAAGGTTTTTCTTTATGCTCCTTCATCTGGAAGTACTAATTATTTGGTAAGAGTTTGCTTTTTACCAACATCGAAAAACTTTCAGTTGCTAGCTAATTACACTACTGATGGAGTTTATA
>JAQBTZ010000049.1 GCA_027624675.1 bacterium | reverse complement strand
AACCCCTACTCCTGCAAAATTCCAAGTGTTTACCCTTAGTGGTTCAAGAGTATACCTGATTAATCCGTATCCGAAAATGTAAATGTATAAAAAGTTTAAACTGCCAATCTTAAATTTCTTTTTCGTCCATAAAAAATATAATACAAAAAATAATAATAAATTTAGAAATGATTCATAAAAAAATAAGGGGTGATAATATGCTATCTGTTCGAAACCATTCTGCCTATGCGCAGTTGGTATATATAATTTCAAAAAACCTTCGTAAGGTTTTCCATAAAGCTCGTAGTTAAAGTAGTTTCCCCATCTACCAATTGCTTGTCCTAGTGGCAAAACAATTACCATTAAATCTAAAAACTTTGATAATTTAAAATTATATATCTTACTTGCAATAAACCCTCCAAGCAAGCCACCCATCAAGCCTCCATACAAGGCTAACCCCCCTGCTCTAAAATTAAAAATCTGTAATGAGTTTGCTTTATAAAATTCAAAAAAATCAACAACATGATAAAGTCTTGCCCCAATAACCCCCAATAATAATACCATTAGGGTTATCTCCCAAAGCCTATTTGCAAACTTAAGTTTTTCTTTTTTAGCAATATATTCTGCTAGGTAGGTAGAGGCAAAAATCGAGATTGTGGCAATTAAAGAATACATTAATTTAGTATATACGTTTATTCTGTAAATGAATAAGTTTTCTAAAAATTTAAATTAGAACTATGTAAATCACTGCAAATGCTATATTTATATATAACCACATCTTAACAAAGCTAAGACTTACTGGGTTTTTGAATATCCAAAACCACTGATGATAAAAAGGCATACTAATATACAGTCTATAAATTAAGTTAAAGATTAAGCTTAATAAAAAACTAAAACCAAATAATACTGGGCGGGTTGTTATAAAATAAAAACCAAGCATAAGTAATATAACCTGAAAATGTGCGGAATTAATAGTAGGCTTGTTTTCTGAAAAACTATTACTATCAACTAAATTGATAAGTTTCTTATACTCCCTTCGTAAAAATAAACTTTTAATCTCTGTTGATGATTCGGATTGCGGGTTAATAAGAAAAGCGTTAATAACAAAATCAAGATAAGGAAAAAAACTGGCTAATAATCCACCAGCTAAAACTAATAATATTGTGAATACATCAAACTTAAATGTAGAGATTATGATTAAAGATGAAACTACTAAAGAGATAAAAAGTGTGTGTTTAAATATTTTCATTTTAAAGGCTCGTTAAAACGAGAGTTTTCTTTCAATTGCTTAAATTTCCATAAAAAAAGTTTTGGTTTCGACTTTACATTTTTTGACTCTTTAACAAAATCCAATGACTCTTCTAAAATCTCTTGCCCGTATTCCTTAGCAAATTTAATATACATTGCAGTTCTTTTTTCGTCTCCCAGCTCTTTTGCAACTCTAACACCAAAATCTTGCCACTCATGCTTTGCATATACCGGAGAATCTGAAATCTTATTTAACTTATCCGATAATATATCACCTAATTTTTTTGTACTAGCCATATTGCTAATACTATCATTTAACTAACCTCTAAGTAAGATAAAAACCATCCCTGTAGCAGAAGCTATTAAGATTAATACACTCGCAACAACTGCCATTGTCCACATTTTATTATTATCTGGGGTAACTGACTTAGGTTTACCAACAACTTTGTTCTGTTCAACGCTATCTTCAAAGGCTTTAGGCAATTTTGTAGTCTCAAGTTCTGATTCAATAGCATCATCTGCAATATTCTCAACTGCATTAACTTTATCCTGGGTATTACTTACCTCTACTGGTTCATCAGAAAATTCATCAAACAAATTACTTACTTTTTCATCCATGAAAAACCTCCTTAAAAAGTGATAAATACGATAATAGTATATAATTGAAACTTAAGTTTAATGGCATTAAATAAATAATAGAATTTTTTATGTAATAAGGCAACAATTTTAATTTTAAAAATGGCAAAGGACATAGTAGTAATAGCTCATAATATTCGTAGTGCATTTAATGTAGGCTCTATTTTTAGGGTCTGCGACGGGGTAGGTGTTACTAAACTTTACCTAACAGGTTACACACCTTTTCCCCAAATTGATAATGATAAAAGACTAAACTTTGAGATAGAAAAAACTGAGAAAAAGATTAAAAAATCAGGGTTAGAGGGATTTAATAATTTATCGTTTAAGCATGCCGAAAACATAATTACCTTGATAAAAGAATTAAAAGAAAAAAGATTTAAGATTGTAGGACTTGAACAACACCAAAACTCAGTAAATATTTTTGATTATAAAGTTACAGAAAAAACTGCAATAATCATTGGAAACGAGGTGTCAGGTGTAGAAAGTCAGGTATTAGATAATTGTGATAAGATTATTGAAATCCCAATGTATGGTAAAGGCAAAAGTTTAAATGTAGCAGTTTCTTTAGCAGTAGCACTTTATACTATAACCCGCTAGACAAAGCCAACATCAACCTTCGGGGTTGATGTTGGCTTTACTGCAAAGTTTCTAACCCTTTTATCAAATTCCCAACCTTAATATTATGTGTTTTAGTAAACCCTGCGTTAACCTCTAAAACATACTTGGCATTCTTTGTAGGATTAATACTAACAGGCAAACAGGTTTCTTTAGTTTCGACTAGATGACATATATATTTAGGTAAACTTTTTATCTCGACAATCTTTTTATCTTCAGCAATATAAATTGCATCAAGAGGGATATAAGTGTTCATATTCCAGAAGTTATAAATACCTTCCTCATCAAAAATAAAAAGCATTCCACAGTTTTCACAAAGCTCTGTCCTATTCATTAATCCTACTTCTTGTTTTTCTTTTGTATCTGCAAGCTCAATCTTAATATTAACACCATTAATTTCTATATTATCTTGCTGTATTATAGGTATTTCGGCCATAAAATCTGACTGTTTAGAATTTGTCATAAAAAAAGTATAATAACCAAAAATTATTAACAAAACACTGATTGAAAATAAAATATAGACTTTCATTTGTTAAGTGTACAAAGTTATGGAAAGATTTGCTATAATCTGTCTTGTAAAAGTGAATGAAATCTTTTAGGAAATTAAAATTGATGATTAGTGCTGGGAATAGTTTGAAACAACTATACTAGATACACGATACATTATACTTAATACATACACGGGCATGTAGCTCAGTTGGTTAGAGCGCGTCTCTTTTAAAGACGAGGTCCTCGGTTCAAGTCCAAGCATGCCCACCATACTAGTGTAAATTTGAAATTATTTGAATCTCAAATATTCATTAGCAATATCAATATTTACTAATACTGCCTTAGGTTTTCCTCTAACAGTAATTGTGTAAGATTCGCCTGTATTTGCTACAGAATTAATTATTTTGCTAAAATTTGCTCTGGCTTCGCGAGCTTGAATGTATTGTGTAGACATGTACACATTATATTATATTTGTGTACACAAGTAAAGAAATAGATTGCTTTGTCTCCTTCGACAAGCTCAGGATTCCTCGCAATGACGAAAAACCAAATTAACAGATAAATTACTTTACCGTCTCCCCTGCATTTGCAATATTTTCAGGTTTTAAAAGGTTTACCCCATTTTCCCCCTCAACTGCAAGTAACATTCCATTAGAAACTTCTCCCTTCATTTTTCTTGGTTCAAGATTTACCAAAACTACTATCTGTTTTCCAACCAACTCTTCTTTTGTAAAAGATTCCTTTATACCAGACAAGATCTGTATATCCTCACCTACATTAACTATTATCTTGTAAAGTTTATCTGCACCACCAATATCACTTACTTCTTTAATTACGCCAATCCGAAAATCAAGTTTTGCAAAATCTTCGTATTTAATTTGTTCTTTTGTTTCCATATTAATTTAGATTTTCCCAACACTACCAAACAACTGCATCTTGTCCATTACAACTTGTTTAACAGAATCAATTACCGGACCCATAAATTTATATACCGCAATCTCATCTGTATTATTTACCTCTGTTGTTAATGTTTCTTTAAATGTGATACGAAGTTCGGAGTTTACATTTATCTTAACAATGTTTCCGCTCTGTATTGCACCTGTAATATATTGAGCTGAAATCCCAGAACCACCATGCAAACTTAAATATGTATATGGAATAATACTTGAAATCTGTTTTAATAATTCTAAATCTAGTATAGGAGACTCTTTATATATCCCGTGCACATTACCAATAAATGATGCCAATATATCTACTTTTGTCTTAGTTACAAAATCAAGTGCTTGTTCTGGTTTAGTATATGAACCTAGTTTTTGCATATCCCTAGCATCAGTCTGCCTGTGATCATCAGAACTGCCTTGAATATGATCAATCTCACCCTCAACTATTAAGTTACTTAAATGGGCTTTTTCAACTACCTGTTTTGTTTGTTCAATGTTAAGTGTAAATTCTAGTTCACCACCATCAAAATGTATTAAATCATACCCAGCATCAATTGCCTCAAACGAGGCTTGTATATCGTGAGAGTGATCAAGATTTAAAAATATGGGTATATTAAATCTTTCTTTGTATACATCTACCAATGCTCTTAACTCTTTATCTCCAATATACGAAACCTCTCCTGCTGATGCCTCGATTATTACAGGTGATTTTAACTCGAAAGCGGCACCAACTATTGCTTTTAGGGTCTCAATATTTGCGGCGTTAAAAGCTCCAACTGCAAATTTTTCTTGTTTCGCCTTTTCAAAGTAATATTTTATATCGTTCATAACAAATTAAATCTTTTCTGGATTAAAATTTTTATACTCTGATAGCTTTTTAATAATTTTTTCTTTGGTTAATAAACCTTCTCTTGCGCCAATAAACTGCAGTACACTCTCGCTGTTTACCGCCCCCCACATCATAGCCTGTTCAATTGGTTTTTCTTCGATTAGCGCACCCATAAACCCGGTACTAAACGCATCTCCTGTACCAGTTCGCTCTACCACTGGTACGTCGTTTGGTTTTAGATAGTAATAATCCTTTCCGTCATATGCATATGTTCCAATTGGTCCATCAGTAATTACTACATTTTTAACTCCCAGGTTATGTATACCTAATAACAATGCCTTTAACCCATTATCATCTCGTTCTTCTTGTTTAACCTGTATACCCAAAATCCTACCCGCCTCCAACTTATTTACTATGAAAGCAAAAGTAACTGCCATAACTGGTTTTAAGATTTCTAGCCCCTTTTTTATCTGATAAGTACCAGGATTAAATCCAAGCTTTACATTATTTTCTTTAACGAAACTTACTACCCCGTCGTTTAAGCTTTCATGATCCT
>JAQBTZ010000048.1 GCA_027624675.1 bacterium | reverse complement strand
TATTGTGGCTCTGATACAGACACACGGAGAGAGTAAGGTTCTTGCAGAGCCGAAACAGGCAATGCTTGCCTTGGTTGAGGCAAGGTTGATGATCGTTTGTGTTGATGTTTGTGTTGATGGAGATAATCGTAGGGTGCCAAGGAGTTCGCCTTTGGCTAGACTTTATTGTACTAAATCTAAGAATTAATTACAAAATGACACTAAAAACTAAGGAAAAAATATTAAATGAGATTTTGAAGGCATCTTTGGTGGATAAAATATTAGTAATAGCTGATTATAAAAATTTAGAGCTAGGAGTTGGATTTACAGAATATTTAGTTGCTAAAGGGTTTCTACCAGACTTTGTTGTAATGCCTGTTACTAAGAACGATGGAGATGAACCTAGTATAGCTGTTGGTAAAGCCTGTGAATCTGCTACAGTTATTGTTGCATTTACGGTATGGTCTATTACGCATACACTACCTGTGCAGAAAGCTAAAAAAAGTAATCCAGCTAAGGTAATCTCAGTACCAAATGCTAACGAGAAATTGCTTGATAGAACTGTAGCTATTAATTACTCAGAGGTAAAAGAAAAAGCTTTGGTTCTGGATAAACTTATCTCGAATCAGAAAGAGATATTAATAACCACTAGTTTAGGTACAAACTTGAAGATTTCTACTAAAGGTTATAAAGCTAACCCTATGTATGGCGAAGTAAGTTATGGTCAACATATAAATTTACCAGATGGAGAGTGTAGTGTAGGTGTAGAAAACGCAGATGGCACTTTGGTAATAGATGGTAGTATGCCACCTGATAATCTAAGCATCTGGGGAATGATTGGGTTGATTGAAACTCCAATAACACTAACCATTAAAAATGGTTATGTAGTAAAGATCGCAGGTGGTAAACAAGCTCAGGTATTAAGTAAGATCTTGAATAGTACAGGGAAAGATTCATATAAAATTGCTGAATTTGGTATTGGACTTAATCCTAAAGCTAGAATATTAGGAAATGTGACTGAAGATGAAAAAGTTCTTGGCACTATACATATTGCTCTTGGAAATAATATTGGTTTAGGTGGAACAAATTATGCTAAAGTTCATCTTGATGCTGTTATAAGAAATCCTACAGTTTTAGTTGAAGATCAGGTTATAATAAATAACGGATACCATGAATATAAATACAATTAATGATCTAAGCAAACAATTAAACATTTCTCTCGAATTTAACGACGACACTAAAGTTGCGCATCTTGTTTCAAAACAGGCGTTTATGTATTTAAAAGAACAAGGAAAAAGCCCATTACAACTTGCAAATGAGATTGTTAACGGTTTAAAATATGATGAAAAAATTATCAGAAAAATTGAGGTAGCAGGTGCTGGCTTTATAAACATATTTTTAACAGATGAGTTTTTGATTAAAAGTCTGAAAAGTGCTTTAGTTAAGCCAACATCAACCCCGAAGGTTGATGTTAAAAAGGTGGTGTTTGAATACACTGACCCCAATCCTTTTAAGGTTTTTCATATTGGCCACCTTATGCCAAATTTGGTTGGTCAGGCCTTTTCAAATATATTTGAGTATTTAGGGGCAGATGTTAAACGAGTAAATTATCAGGGTGATGTTGGCTTGCATGTTGCAAAATCAGTGTACGGTGTTATTAAACTTGGGGGGCTTGCAGACATTTCGGATAAATCTTTAGAGGTAAGAACAAAATTTTTAGGTCAAGCTTATGTTTTAGGTACAAACGATTATGAATCGGACGAAAATGCAAAAGCTGCAATAATTAAGATTAATAAGGCGGTGTATAAGGTTGCGCAGGATAATTTGCTTGAAGATGAGTACAAGAAAGATTGCCTAGATTATGGAGAGGTAAATTCCGAATTAAATCAACAAGAGATAAAAGATATTTACTTAACAGGTCGAAAGTGGAGCTTAGAAAAATTTGCTGAGATATATGAAAGGTTAGGAACAAAATTTGATAATTATTACTTTGAAAGCACAGCAGGTGAGGTTGGCGCAAAAGTGGTTGAGCAAGGTTTAGAAAAAAGTGTTTTTGAAAAAAGCGATGGTGCCGTTGTGTTTAAAGGTGAGCAATATGGACTACATACTAGGGTATTTATAAACTCTGAGGGGTTGCCAACTTACGAGGCAAAAGACCTAGGACTTCCAACATTAAAGCAGAAAGATTTTGATTATGATCTTTCAATAGTTGTTACAGGAAACGAGGTAGATGAATACTTTAAGGTAGTATTAAAGGCGCTATCATTAATTAGTCCTGAACTAAGTAGTAAGACCAAACACATTTCTCATGGAATGTTAAAACTAACAACAGGAAAGATGAGTAGTAGAAAGGGCAATGTGGTTGTAGGAGAAGACTTAATGGATATGGCGGTAGCAAAAGTAGGTGAGATTGTTAGTACTAGGGAGGACTTATCAGAGCAAGAAAAAATAACGATAAAAGAACAGGTCGGGCTTGGGGCGGTAAAATATATGGTACTAAGACCAACTACAGGAAGTGATATTGTTTTTGATCTGGAGGAATCAGTGAAATACGATGGAAATAGTGGGCCATACTTGCAATATACTGTGGTTAGGGCAAATTCGATCTTAATTAAAGTACAACAAGGTCAGACCCTTGAAAAGGGTCTGACCTTGCAAAGTGTTGAGTCAGAATTAATGCTAAAACTTATCCAGTTTAACGGCGTGGTTTTAAGGTGTGCTGAAAATTACTCAATACATTTCTTAAGCAACTATCTATATCAGTTAGCCTCAAGTTTTAATGGATATTACGGACAGGTTAAGATAGACGAAGGAGTTAACACAAAAGCATACAGAGTAGATCTTGTGAAAAGAGTTTCAGAAACTTTGACTTTGGGTTTAGGTTTGCTTGGGATACAAGTACCAACAAAGATGTAAGAAAATGGTAAAATCATTTGATGAAAAAGATAAAAAAACTTTTATCTAATTTGGTGGGATTTTTGGTAATTGTTGGCCTTGTTATTTTTGTGTATCAAAATTTAACAGGTCGATCCGTACAACTTTCTAAGATCAATAATATTTCTAATTTATCAGGTTACTCACTTAATCTATCAAGCTTTAATCTAGATTCAATTAAAAAATTTCTGGTTTCATCAACAGAAAAACAGGCACGAAAAACAACTGCAAATATTGTAGATGAACAAATAACTAATTGGAAAAATGAGTTACTAAAAGGAATAGTAAGTGAGAGCTTGGAAAAAGATACAGGAGCAATTACTGAAAAATTAACTGGAGACATAAAAATTGCGTTAATTTCTGATTCTCATGAAAGTTTTGACAGTTTACAAAAGGTGGTGCAGGGCATAAATAGTGATAGTAGTTTTGATTTAGCTATCCATTTAGGTGATTTAAGTAGGGTAGGCGAGCAGGCTCAGCTTATTAAGTCGAAAGATATATTAGATAAGTTAAATATAAAGTATTACACAGTAGCAGGGGATCATGATTTTTGGGAAACAGTAGGTCCTGAAAATTATATAAAAGTTTTTGGTGCTGATTATTACTCGTTTATAAAAAATAGATGGAAACTAATTTTCTTAGATAACGCAGATTTAGAAAATGGACTAGATGTTACTCAGTTTGAATGGTTAAAAAGTGAGCTAGATGCTGACGATTCTAAATTTCGGGTAATATTTTTACACATTCCGTTATACTCTACCCACTCAGAGCGACGAGTAATGGGAGGTAATGATATTGTCGAAGCTCAAAAAAAGGAGATACTAAAAATGGCAAGAGAGAAAAATGTAGTAGCAGTTGTTGCAGGTGATCAGCATTATTTTAATATTGATATTGACCCAGAAAAACGAGAGTTAAAACATATTGTTTCAGGAGCACTAACAAACGATAGAAATCTGCAACCTGCAAGGTATAGCATATTGCAATTAAAACAAAACGGATCGATTGAGGTTAAGGATGTTGAGTTATAGTAAATTCTGATTGTTAAAATCCTAACTATCCCTTATACTCTTTACAAATAAAGTAACAAATTTGAAATTTAACAATGCAACACGAACAAACATTTATTGCCGTTAAGTCAGACGCAATCCAACGCCATTTAATTGGTGAGATTATAAAAAGATTTGAAAACAGGGGCTTAAAGCTTAAAGCTATTAAGATGATAGTACCAACAGAGGAGCAACTTTCAAAACAGTACCCAGATACAACAGCATGGAAAGAAAATGTGGGAAATAAAACAATTGCAAGCAAAGTTGCAAAGGGCGAGACTGAAACAAGATCAGCAATAGAGATTGGAGAATGGGTAAGAAATATGATATTAAGTGATGTAGTTGGAAAACCATTAATCGGAATGGTATGGGAAGGTCCACATGCTGCTGCACTTGGTCGAAAAACTGCTGGCTCTACAAATCCGTTAGATGCAGATGTCGGAACAATTAGAGGCGATTACACAGTTGAAAGCTATGCACTTGCCGACCTATTGGGTCATCCAATAAGAAATTTAGTACACGCAAGTGGTGATGCGCAAGAGGCAAAGGATGATATCGCAACATATTTTACACCAGATGAAATAATAGATTACAGATTAATAGTTGAGACTGTTTTATACGAAGACGGATGGGGACTTTGTAGAACTAAAGATTAAATAAATGATTTTTCACAGGACAGTCCTGTCTTAACAGGACTGTCCTGTTCTCTACAGTAATTCCTCGGTTTTTATTTGTAGTTCTTCTACTGTTTTATCATTTACCAAGGTTACGTCTGCATTTTTAATGGTTTGGGCTAGTGTATGGTCACCCTCAGTTTTTTCTCCACTATGTAACTCTTTTTCATCAAGCTTTTGTAAATCTTGTAAGCTAAATTTTGTGTCAATGTCTCTGTTTCTATTATTCATCCAAGCAAGCCTTTTCTCAACTGGTGCTGTTATTGCCCAAACTTTTCCACCTACTTTTTGTATCTCTATAACCTCGCCCATAGTTCTAACTCCATCTAAAACGTAATTATTTTCTATCTTTGGATCTGTTTGTAAAATTTGTTTTATTAAAAGCAGTGCTAGTGCGCCATCACCATGTAACTGCCTTAAATCTCGTGCCTTGATTTTATAATCTTCGCGATCTGGTGAAACAATGTTATCTTTTGCTAGCTCACTTTTTATAATATCCGAAAAGACCAACTGTTTAAAATTGTATTTATTTACTAGGTAAGCTGCAACTGTTGCCTTGCCTGAAGCTGGTAGTCCTGTAAGTCCTATAATCATAAAAATTAGTATATAGTATCTAGTATTTTGTATCTAGAATCTTGTTATTTATTTTATTATTTGTAATACTAATAAGTAGTATATTAAAATTTGAAACCTGCCATGAAAT
>JAQBTZ010000047.1 GCA_027624675.1 bacterium | reverse complement strand
ATTAATTCTCACAACACAACCATAACACAACCGAGCATTATGGAACGATTAGAAAACAAAGTAAAAACGATATAAATATTTTTATCAAATACAATTTATAACTGCGCAAATAAATGAGTCTTTATGCGAGATTTAAACCAACACTTTTGAATAACTTTTGACTCTAAAGCGTCTTTAGAAGCTCGCTAACGCTCGCTTCGACTTGTTGCAGTCAATGACATTCCAAAGAGGTACCAGACCAATCCATGGTGTCGTTTGGACTCTTAAAGACGATGTTTCGTTGTGTGGTTAAGTATAGATTAGATTAGTCCTTTACTCTTTGATTGATACAGTTAATGACCTAAAAAACATTTTAAAAATTTATCTATAAATAAGCTCTATTTTAAGATTACTTTACCAAAAAAAATATTATAAAAATTTATTATAAAAATATTTTATGAAAAAATATTCTGAATTAGAGAAGTGTTGTAAATGCCAGGATAGCAAAGTTATTTTACGTGAAGTATTTTTTTATGGCAGGTTGTCATATCTCTGTAATGACTGCAACCAATTAAGGTTAGACGGGGACACTTCGATTAATACTTGGGCGATGGCTTACCATCCATTTACGCGGCATTAATAATCGAGGACTTTGTTAACATTTTCTAATCAAAATGCTTCTTGCGGCTAGCTGCGGGCGGCGGGATTAACTCTTCTTGCACCCACGTTCATAACCCAGAAAATCTGGCCAGCCTTTCCATTCCTTTTTATAGGTATTATCTAGAGTTGACGGAATATCTTTTGGAAAATCTTTAGACTTTGTATGTAATACCTATTAAACGATTTTTAGATAGTAGATAGTTTAAATTATCCCTATTAACACCATCAATCTATAACTCAAAACTGGAACTACAAAAAAACTAATCATTCCAATTTTTTCTACAGCATAATCTAATTTTAATAATTTTGTTGTGATAAAAGTTTCTATGACAACTAAAATCATATTAGACACAATAGAGATTCCCATTAGTTTTAAAGCATTCATTAGTTCTGTATTAATTCCAAAAGAAACCAACATTACTAAACCAAAGATAGTTCCTAATCCCGAATAATAAGTCAAAAATAGGTAAAAGTTTTGACTAGCACCTCTAAAATCTTTCATCCATTTTGTTATGTAGAATAAGAAGTACCAAAATAATATGTATGTAATTGTTAATTCAAAAGTTAAGGGGTTCATTATTTTTTAGGACCCCACAACTTTCCACCCCAAAGATAACTTAAATGGACATAACACATTCTTAAAGAAAACAATCCTATGATGAATAACAGATAATAAATCCAAGTTGTTTCAATATGATTGATAGCATACCAAATTAAACTTACTCCAACTGTTAAATCAATTACTGCCCAAGCAACCATTGTCCATTTAGGAAAAGATTTTCTTAAATCTTTTTTATCACCCGACCAATAAATTTTTTTAGTGTAATCTCTTTTAGAATAATCATTTTTTTCATACAAACCTATAGGATTTTTCTTTCTCTCATTATAACTGAATTCATTTAGGTACATTGTTCCAATCATCTCATCGTGTAGTTTTTTTGCTTTTTTTGTAACTTCAAATGATGTTTTGGCGATTTTATTTGTTATATTAAAAATTCCTTTTCCTATTAAATTTTTAAAATTTTCTTCATCTTCTTTAATTTCATCATTACTTTTTAAAGTTAATCTAAATACATTTTCACTTTGCTACTTTAATTTACCAGTCCATACCAGTCTAGTACTATTTTGATTTCTTACCCCCTTAACAACTAACCCAAAATGATGATGCTGAATATTTTTTTATTGTTTACCTTCATAACTATCATGTTCGCCATTTGCATAACTCTTACAAATTGTTTCTTTGATCTTAATAGATAAAGCTCTATTAGAATCATGCAATCCTCTAGCTTTATGAGCATCTGTCATTTCACCATAGCATATAAGATACTTTGTTGAGTCATAAGCATAAGCCTGACCGTTCAACAAAAATGTAAAGATTATGATGCTAAATAGTTTTATCATAATTAAAGATTAACAAATTTGAAGCTAGGAGTCTCTATCTAAGACCGTTTAATTGGTATTAATATAGGAAATTCTGATTTAAACAGATTAAGATTTTTTAAAAAACTTAATGACATTAATTAATTATATTATTATGTTTTATATTTATGGGATTTATAGAAGCAACTAAAACATGTTTAACAAAGTATGCCGATTTCAACGGGAGAGCTTCTAGATCTGAATTTTGGTTTTTTACTTTATTTTATTGTATTTATTATTTTAGTGGAGCCTTTCTTCTTGGATTTGCTGTTGGATACAATAACCTTTCAGAAGAAACAATAGGGATAGGACTTTTTGTTCTTTTTATTCCAATATTGCTCCCGAGTATTGCGGCTTGTGCTAGACGCTTGCATGACATTAACCAGTCTGGATGGATTCAGTGTATTTTTATTCCAGGTTTTTTGGCTGACACATTTTTGGGAACTGGCTATGTGCTTTATCTAATAACACTTGCTCTATGGATTTTTTGGTTTGCTCAAGCTGGAAAAAAAGGTAAAAATAAATTTGGTGCTCAACCAAGAAAATAGATAACAAATTCATTTTATCAAAAGTTAAAGGTCTTTTTCTAAGTTTATCTACACATTTAGTCTACATAATATTTTATAAAAATTTTTATAATATTTTTTATAATGACTCCCCTAACTAAGGACTCGAAAATAAAAACATCGACTCTAAACGTCTGTAACTAAGACTAAAGGGTAATAATTAGAGACTCCTAAATGCTAGAGGGTGGGCCCGCCCTCTAAATGAATCTAAAATACAAAACGGCATGGGACCTCTTTGATTTGTCATTGTTTCCGCCAAGTCGAAGTGAGCGTTAGCGAGCTTCTAAAGAAGTTTTAGAGTCGAAAATTATTAAAAAGTCTTAGGTTAAATCTCGCAGAAAGACTCAATTATTTGCAAAGTTTTAAATTGTATTTAATAAAAATATTTATATCGTTTTTACTTTGTTTTCTAATCGTTCCATAATGCTAGGTTGTGTAATGGTTGTGTAGTGAGAATTAATTTGACGAGTGACTCCAATTGTTGCTAGTATCAATCTAATAAGAAAGAAAATATTTTAACTTCCTGGCAGAGGAATATCAACTGTAGTATTCCAAGGTATAGATGATCCTGTAAAAGTAAGAAAATTAGTTCAAAATATTTTATGAAATGTTCAAAGAAATAAATATTAATAATTAATCATATGCAACATTGTCCAAGAGCCAAAAAGCGAACGCTAAGCAAGTAAAAGCTATCTAAAGATTAAAGCTCCAGGTTTTATGGGCAATAAACTCCTGGAGCTAAAGTGTATTACTAATGAAATTTTCTTATATAACCTTTGACCAGGAATTTCTACTAATAATATGATTTTTTTTTATCTGGCTTCCCTCGGTTCGTCGGCTCAAATCTTCGGTCACTAGCATCAACTGCACCTCCAAAATATTCTCGTGTTCCATACCCTTTGTTAGATCCAATATTAAATATTCCCGTGCCATAATTTTTGTAAACATTGTTTGAACTATTTTCTCTTTTAATTGACTCCTCAAGTTGTTTCCGTCGCTCTTGCTTTACCATCCTTTCAACATCAGGCACTAGCGCAAGCTCCTCAGGTGATAGCTTACCTCGTAAAGCAATTAATTTTTTCATATGGTTATGATTGGCAAATGCTACATTTGGATAGTTTCCTTTTTTAATAGCGGTCTCATGATTGCCTCGGTTTCTTTTAGCTTTAACTGGGGACAAGGGGATCCTCAATAATCCTGGTTGGGACGCACTGTCTTTCTTACCTAAGTAACATGAAATAAATTTATACTGGCCCTTAATGTAAATATAACTGTCCTTATACATACCACGAGACATTCTTTTTTTGATTGCATCCGTTGATAAACCTTGTTCTTTTGCAAATTGTCCCCTGGTTAATGTGTAGAGGTGCGTATCTGTTTTTATATATGTCTTCAATGTGTTTACTCTCGTCTGTGTACCCAGGCAGTTATACACGCATACCATATAATTGTTGTCTCAACCATCTCAACCATCGGGATAAGTGAAAAAAACTAAAAAGTATTAAATAGCAACCATCATCTCAACCATCTCAACCATCTCATCAATTTATAAGATAAAAAAATATTCATCTAACCGTTTAGCTCTTATAGGTGCCTGAGTTGTCCGAGTTGCTTGATTAGTCATCCTTCTCAATTAAATCAAAAAAATGATCTAAGGTTATAACTGCAAGCGCCGGTTCCCGGTTTCGTTTGATCACTAACAGAGGTTCACGGTGATTGTGCCTTCTGGCTTGTTTAAAATGTTGATATAATCCTTTGTTAGTCTCGCTATTCTTGCATTCAGTAGAATAGTTAAAAACTCTTTTTGCAGTTAGAGACATTAACTTAATGTCCTCCCCAGTTTCACCAACATTACTGGTTCTGATTGCGTCTGGGTTAAGTTTAAAAAGTTTCATTATTTTATTCTTAACAATATTTTGAAGGTATCTAGATTTGGCTTTTCTACTATTATTATTCATTAGCAAATTTCTTGATAGGGCCCACGTTTAGAAACTCCAGAGCTAATGTCCTCTAATATTTGCTCTACACTTCTAACACCTCTTTTTACAATTAGTTCTTGTTCTTTAATTAGATCTATAGTTTTCTGTTGTGAGCTATCCTCTGCATCCAGTTTAACTTTTCCGCTCATTATTAACTCATAAGCTTCTTGTGGACTTTTACCGTAAAGCCCGTGAGCTTTAAATTTCCTTTTCATGTTTGGCATATTTGGTAAGTTTGCTAACCCGGCGTTTAGACTCATTGTCATTTCGAGCCATTCTACTAACCATTCTTTATGTTTAAATGTATCTGCTACTGCTTCATCATATCTTTTTTGTTCTTCAGCGATTTCTTTTTTTGCAAATAAATAATCTTTGTGAATAGCTTCTAGCTGCTTAGGTGCTAGATCTTTGTAACTCTTACTGGGCACCGGGCATCTTGCGTCATCTAATATATAAAATCTTTGCTTAGCACCATTAGTTGTTATTTGTTTAGTGGCTTCACCATTGTTCCATCGGATAGCATTAGCATCTAAAAATTTATATATTGCATCATCTCCAAAAGAACCCCAATCATAATCTACCAATTTTTGTGATAGTTTATCGTTTAATTCATGGAAGGTTATTAAACCAGACCAACTAGCATTAAATATCCTTCTTCTTTCACCATCAGCTCTTGTTAGATCATGTTCCAATTTCTTTTGTAGTGGGTGTTTGCTTTCTTCAATAAGTTCGATTAGATCATC
>JAQBTZ010000046.1 GCA_027624675.1 bacterium | reverse complement strand
GCAAACGAAAGTTTGCATATAAGATTGGTAAAATGACTGATGGTTTTTATTTCTTATCTAATTTTTCCGTTGATCCACTTAAATTAAATGAACTTGTAGGCGACATTAAAATAATAGATAATGTTGTTAGATATTTAGTTATAAAATTGCCCGAAAAGGCCCAAAAGGAGAAAAAAGCATGAGCACACGTTCTTTAAATAAAGTAATGATAATTGGTAATCTTACCAACAAGCCAGAGTTAAGATATACCCCACAAAATCACGGTGTAACAAGTTTTGGAATTGCAACAAACAGAAATTGGAGCGATTCTGACGGTCAAAATCAGGAAAGTACAGAGTTTCATAATGTTGTTGCTTGGAACAAATTGGCAGAACTTTGCGCACAGCTTTTAGATAAAGGTGATAAGGTATATATTGGCGGTAGGTTACAGACAAGAACTTGGGATGATCAGGATGGACATAAAAATTATAAAACTGAGATTGTATGTGAGGATATGTTGATTTTGCATAAGCAAGGTGGGGGACAAGCACAACAAAATACAGCACCAGCTGGAAACGGTCAGAGCTACGAATCTAGCCCTAGTAAAGTAGCGCCAGTTAATAAAGATAGTTTTGATGCTAGCGATTTTTCAGATTTTAATGATGAAAAGGCCGAAACGACACCAAAGGATGATAGTAAGGTTACAGAAAAACCTGACGCTTTGCCATTTTAATTTAATAAAACAACAATATGGATAATAAGAACAAAAAAAGAACTACAAAAACAATAAAGATTAAGGTAAACATGGTAACTATGCCTAGCTATAAGGTACCTGCAAGTTTGTCACAGTTTATTAGCTCTCGTGGAATGATTTACGCCAGAAGCAAAACAAGTATTACTGCAAAACAACAACGCAAACTTACAACTGAGATAAAACGAGCTAGATTTATGGCATTAATTCCATATACTTACAGGCACGAGATTTAGCATAATACTTTTACCTTAAATCAGTTTAAGCTATACTTTTATCATGATTCCTGTCTATTTATCAAAAGTATTTGCATATGTAGTTAAGCAACCATTTCTTGTTGTACCTCATTTTTCTAATTTAGATATTTTATCTGAAAACCTCTCAGAAACATTAAAAGTAAAAAGCTCAGAACTTAATTTTATTAATGTAAATAGTGATCTAATTGTTAAAGAAAAAGTTGAGATTGGTAGTAACGAAATTTTTATTGATGAAAGATTGTTTGACGAGATAAAACGTTTAGAACAAGATAGTTTTGTTTACTCTGATAAATATTACCAAAATTTAATCCAAAATTTAGAAATTGCAGGACCTGCATCTTTTTTAACTATTAACGATAGAAAACTTTTGTACGAGTTAGGTTACTCATATTTTTCAAATTTATTTAAGCAAAAATCTTTACAAGGCTCAATATACCTTACGGGGCTTAGTAACTTTGCTTTTACTAGTGAGATGCTACTTTCTTTAATCTCAGACAGCTATTCTGGCGAGGGCTTAGTTAAGGTATATAAATCAAGCTTAATGGGACAGCACATGAAAGATGCAGAAAAACTTATCGGGAGTATTTTTTTTGGTTCTGGGAAAATTGTAGTTGGTGTTGATTTTGGGCTTGACGAAGATCATAAAATCAATATTACAAAGGCAGATAAAGTTCAGATTAACCTTGGAAAAAATCTTACTCAGGTTAATATTAAAACACTTTCTAAAGGTTATAAATTTTTAGCAGAGGAGGGAGAGGTCGGATTTTTTATAGATACAAGAGACAAGCCAGTTAAGAGTATAAATTTATTGAAAAGTAAGGTTTTAGTTAAAAAATGAAAATCCCAACTAGAAAGCTATTATATACCTCCAATTCAGTTTTATTAGAAAGAAGGTTAAAGTATAAAGGTCAGCTTTTCCCTAAAAAAGGTGAAAAGGTAAATATTTTTGACGTGCTTGGCAAAGGGTATAAGATAGATCAATTAATCGAGTTGCCTTTAGATGTGGCAGGTCATTTAAATGTAGGTGATAAGTTAAAAAGTGGAGATGTAATTGGCGGTAGTAAATTTTTGAAAGTAATTGGTCAGGATAAAGGAGTGAAAATCAATTTTGATGGAGTGGTGTATTTTAAAGATAAAGAAAAGGTTGTGGTTGGTAGCTTTGTAACAGAGAGCCAGTTAATTTCAGGAGTTTATGGCAAGGTGATTGATGTTATTGAGGGTAAATCGTTGTTAATTAATGCGTCAGGGCTTGTTATGCAAGGGATTGAGGGGTATGGCGACAGTGTTTTTGGCGAGCTTAAAACAATAGTAAGTATTAGTACAATTAATCCTAAATTAAAGGGAAAAGTTATAGTATATTCTGAAAAAGTTACTAGAGAAACACTTGATAAGTTAATTTCTGAGGGAGTTATTGGTATTATAGTAGGGGGGTTAACACAAGAGGATTATTGGTACTTAATTGAGAAAGAGATGCCTTTTGTTATGGTCCATGGTTTTGGAGACATCGCAATTGATACGGCATTAGTTTTAGAAACCTCTGATTTACAAAACAGATTTGCATATTTAAGGCCGGGTGTTTCTCAAGTTCTAATTTCAGAAAATATTGTAAAGCCATCAGAGTTACATGATTTTGCAGAGGTTAAGGTAGGAGGTGCTGTAATTTCTGTAGCGCCTAAATCGTTTGGTAGTTATGGAAAAATCGAAGAGATTTTAGAAGGAGGAAAGCTTAGGGTAAATTTCTTTGACGATAAAACAAAAGAAGATCTAATGTATTATGATTTCGTTTCTCCACTAATCGGTATATAATATTTTTTTATGTTTAAATTTAAATCAACATTATTATTAATTATTGGTCTTGTAGTTGGCGCTATGTCGGGTTACATGCTTGGGGCTAATGGGTTTAGTGCCAGCTTAAAAGGGGTTCCGGCAATAATGCGGGTTGAAAATCAGGTTTCCCCACAAAACATCGATTTTGCACAGTACTGGAAAGTTTGGGATATATTAAGAGAAAATCACATATTTAGAGATCAAGTTACAGCGTCAGATATGCTTGCAGGCTCGCTTAAAGGTTTAGCAAGTTCGTTTAACGACCCATATACGCATTATTTAGACAAAGTGGAAAATCAACAGTTAACAGAAACTATTGAGGGTAAATACTCGGGTATTGGTGCAGAGCTTGGGATGAAAGAAAATAACATAATGGTTGTTTCACCTTTAGATGGTTTTCCTGCAAAAGAGGCAGGGTTAAAGGCAGGCGATTATATATTAAATGTAGATAAAACTAATGTTGTAGGGATGAACATAAACGAGGTTGTAAATTTGATAAGAGGAGAAAAGGGGACACAGGTTGTGTTAAATGTAATTAAAGAGGGAGACTCTGCCTCGCGAGATGTAAAGATAACTCGCGATGAGATAAGAATTGATTCTGTAAAGTGGGAGGATAAGGGTGATGGTATTGCATATATTAGGGTTTCAAGATTTGGTGCAAATACAAATTCTGAGTGGAATACAGTTATTGATAAGATTTTGGTTGATATTGGCGCTGACAAACTTAAGGGCGTAGTTATCGATGTAAGACAAGACCCAGGTGGGGTATTAAATAGTGCTGTGCACCTTGCAAGCGAATTTATTGATAAGGATGTGCCTGTTATCTGGGAAGAAAAAGCAGATGGAACTCAGACACCATATAAATCTACAAGAAAAGGTAAGCTTAAAGATTTAAATTTAAATATTGTAGTGTTATCAGATGGTGGTAGCGCTTCTGCATCTGAGATTTTAGCTGGTGCACTACGAGACGAGGCAGATGCTGTAATTATTGGTACAAAGTCATTTGGTAAGGGTACGATTCAAGAGTCTATCCAACTTGAAAATAACGACGCCCTTAATGTAACTATTGCTAAATGGTTAACTCCTAATAAAGAATGGGTTCATAGTGTTGGGCTTGTACCTGATATTGAGGTAAAGATTCCTGATGATTTTAAGGTGGGAGATACTGATCCGCAACTTGCCAAAGCAATAGAGCTTGCAGGTATGAGTAAAGGTTCGTTTTTAGAGAATATACTAAAGAGGGTAAAGGTTTTTTAAAGTCTGTGGTTTAAACAAACTAATCTGAGTTAAACTTCTTCTTTTAATCCTTGTTTCACATCATCTAACATCTGTTGAAAGTTTCCACTAAAAAATGCGTTTAGGTCGTGCCAGGATTTATTAATCCTGTGATCGGTTATTCGAGATTGTGGAAAGTTATATGTTCTAATTTTTTCACTTCTATCACCAGTTCCAATCTGCTCTGCTCTTAAGTCGTCTAGAGATTGTTTTTGTTGGTCTTGCATAGCCTGAAATAATTTAGAACGTAGTGTTTCCATTGCTTTTTCTAAGTTTTTAGATTGGCTTCGGTACTCTTGGCATTCGATAACTACCCCAGTTGGAACATGCTTTATTCTAACTGCAGTTTCAACCTTGTTAACGTTTTGTCCACCTGCACCACTTGCTCTAAATCTATCAGTTTCGATATCTTTTGGATTAATCTGAATTTCTAAAGGTTCAACAATTGGTAGTACTGCAACTGTGATTGTTGATGTGTGAATTCTGCCAGATTTTTCAGTAGCAGGAACACGCTGTACTCGGTGTACTCCTGTCTCAAACTGTAGCTGGTTATAACAGCTTTTCCCATTTATCTCAAAAATTACCTCTTTAATATTTCCAATTCCTGATCCAATGTTTTTATTAATTAGCTCTACTTTCCATTTTTTTGATTCTGCAAACTGTATGTATGCCTGAAACATCTGGTCTGCAAAAAGGCCTGCCTCATCGCCACCTACGCCAGCTCTAATCTCAACAATTGCGCGGTCCCTGATTTTTTCTCCTGTAACAGTTGTTGCTCCACCATTTTCAATTGCATTTTTACTTTCAGTTAAGCTCTGTTTTTCGGTGGCTAATTTTTCAATCTCGTTTGTGGCTAACTCTTTTAAACCTTCTTCTTTCAAAAGTTCAGTAGCTTCGGTAATTTTTTTATTTATTAGTTCGATTGCTTGATTAATGTATTGTATTTGGTTGTTTTCCATTTTCTTTAAATCCTCGACAGGCGAGGATGACACTGTTTCGTCATTCTGGCTTGCCCAGAATCAATTTATTACTCGTAAACTTTCATTGAGTTTGTTTGTTCATTGTGTAATTATAACAGAAGAGAGGTTATTGACCCTTTACGCAATTTTAAAGGGTTTAAAAAAGGAGAGAAAAATGTATGTTTTAAGGTTAGGAAAAGAGGCTCCAAATGGATGGAAATCTGTTGAGGTTAAGTATATTAGGGTTGATATAGATCCCTATACCTTACCCATCGGTTTAATTTTTTATCTTGTAACCCTTAAGGGTAAAACCCTCGGGATTATAAGAACGTCTGGGTACTTTGTTTCTACCCAGAGCTTTGGA
>JAQBTZ010000045.1 GCA_027624675.1 bacterium | reverse complement strand
ATATTTATCTTTATCTAAATCTAGTAAGGTTTGTTGTAGTTGAGATAAACTTAGACTTTCTAACTGTTTACGTAGCTTAATGTCTGGTGCAACTGGAAACACTTTTTGCTCTGAAAGTAATATATCAATATAAAAACCTGTGCCTCCTACAATTATGGGGATTTTATTATCTTTTAAAACCTGATTAATTTTTTCTTTAGCAATTTTAACAAAAGTTGAAACATTAAAATCTTCATTTGGGTAAATCAAATCGTATAAAAAAACCTCGATACCATCTATTAACCACTTGTCTGTACCTTTTGTAATCTGAAAATCAGTATTAACTGGCACTTTTCCTGTACCAATATCCATATATTTGTAAACCTGCCTCGAATCCACCGAGATAATTGCCCCATTAATCTGCTTTGCTATTTTTATAGCAAGTGAAGTTTTCCCTGTGCTTGTTGGACCTAAAATGACTATTGCTTTTTGCATTTTAAATTATACTTACCACTTGAAAGTTGATTTGTTTTCTTCAAATATCTTTGTTAAATACGCATGACGCCATTTCTTTTCTTCTCTTTCTACATCATCTTTAAAAAACTTTTCAGCAACTGTTCCTTTTCTAGCAGAATACATTGCTATATATGCAACTCTAAATTTTGCCCACTCAACTAACTTTGCAGTATCTAAAAACTGCTCCCTAGTCTCGCCAGGAAAGCCCACTATAATATCTGTTCCAATTGCAAGTTCTGGTTTAGACTTTCTAATCAGTGTGATTAACTTTCTAAATTCTTCTACTGTGTGTCTTCTGTTCATTCGTTTTAATACCTCATCATTTCCACTCTGAATTGCAATATGTAAATAATTATCCATTTTTGGTAATGTTAACGCATTTATTAGACCTGTCGTAAAATCAAATGGGTTAGAAGAAATAAAGCTTATTTTCTTAACTTTCTCAATATCATTAACAGATCTAACTAAGTCCTCAAATGGTAAATTAAAATCTGAACCAGAGCGTATCTTAAATTTTACATCTTTACTAAGTCCCCACGAATTAACATTTTGCCCTACTAAAGTAATATGCTGATATCCAACACTACCTAAATGATTAACCTCATCTAATATATCCTCTTTTGATCTTGAAATTTCCTCACCTCTAGCATAAGGAACCACGCAAAATGTACAAAAATTATCACAACCTGTGGCAATATTTACAAATGCAGATTTACTTTCACCTCTTACTGCGCGTTCGTACTCTTTCAGGTTTATTCCTAGATCAATAGCTTCAACAATCTTATTTTTTAATAGTATATTTGGTAACTCTCTAATTTCTGTTGGTGAGATAAAAACATTGACCCATGGTACCCGTGTCTGCAATTCAGATAGTTCAAATCTTACTCTTTCACCCTTGGTAGAACCTACTAAACACCCAGACATAATTACAAAAGGTGTTTTTCCAGATTTTTTTAGTTTTGTTAACTCTTTACCAAATCCATAAGCCTTATCCTCTGACTTTTGTCTAACCGAGCAAGTATTAATAACGACTACGTCAGCTTCTGAAATTGATTTAGCTTTCATTATACCTAACGATTCAAAAATACCTGCAATTGATTGACTATCCCTTTCGTTAGCCTGGCAACCTAGTGTTTCTATATGATATTTTTTTTCTACAGTAGTGTTTTTCATGATTTCATATTGTACTACATTTAAGCATTCGGGTTAACTTTGTATCCTATTATATTCTTCATATTTGTGCTATAATTATCTAGTATCCACCCAATTAATATTTAATTTGCCCTTAAATTTATGGCTCGAACAAAAAAGGACAACGACGTAGATACTACTCCTAGACAGTCAAAAGAGGAGCTACAGAAAGCAACTGAATACTTTGCAAATCATACCTTACAAGAGTATGCAGGTAAATATGTAGCTTTAGTTGGTGAAGTAATAGTAGCATCCGGAAAAGATCCACGAGATGTTTACAAAAGAGCTGTACAAAAAGAAGAAAAAATCCCACTAATTGCAAGAGTTAGCCAGCCTGACGAACATGTTTGGTAATTTTATTTTTAATTTATTCTCAAAACCTGTACATAAAGTTTTCAAATATAAAAAAGAAGTTAATGCTTGGGGAAGAAAATTTTATAGACCAATTGCAACTTTATATATTAAACACAAAGATTTAAGCTGGCACCCTTACTCAATGTATATTGATTCTGGTGCTGATATTACAACAATAAATAAATCCTTTGGAAATTTAATTGGATTAAGACTTAAGCCTAAAGAACAAAAATATGAGTTAAATGGAGTGGGAGGAAAAGAAGAATTTGTTTATCGAGATATTGAGATCAGAATTATTAAAAAAGTGTTTAACATTAAGATTGCTTGGGTACAAAATGACAATATCCCCTTATTATTAGGTCGAGAAGGTGTTTTTGAAAAGTATACAATCTGTTTTAGAGAAAAACAGCAAGAAATTGAGTTTATTGAACATTAAGCTATCGTCCTATTATCAGCTAAAACCTCATCTTTTTTGACATCTTTAAAATGTTTTATTGCTTTTGAAACAGATTCCTTATCTGACAACATTAACTTTTTTACACTCATTACGGTGCCTGTTGACACATTTGCAATACTTGCTACAGCTCTATATTCTAAACCTGCAGAGAGTAATATAGCTATATGCCATCTTCGATGCATCATTCTAATTTCCGACTCTGTAAACACTCCCTCTAAAAAACTAACCATCTCAGGTTTTGGTAATGAAGCCAAATAATAATACATGTCATCTATTATTTTTTCATATGAGTCATTTATTATCTCAGTTTTGGGTTTTGCCATATTATAAGTATACCAAATATACAAAACACCCCCTATTAAGGGGGTGTTTTTCAAGTGTTAAGAGTAACTAAAAACTATTTAACAGCATCTTTAAGACCTTTACCGGCTCTAAATGCAGGAGTTTTAGTTGCAGGTATGCTTATAACCTCACCTGTTCTTGGATTTCTTCCTGTTCTTGCAGCTCTTTGTCTAACTTCGAATGTTCCGAATCCTGTAAGAGTAACCTTTTCACCCTTTGCAAGGGCTGATCTTACTGAATCAAGTAAAGCATTGATACTTTTATCTGAATCTGCTTTTGTCATTGAAGTTATAGAAGCTACGGAATTAACTAAATCTGTTTTTGTCATTATAAATCACCCCCTCTCAAATTGATTAATTTAATAATTAATTGCTATGACTTAATTTATACCAATAAATAGCGGTATGACAACAAAATCGTATTACAAAATATCCCAATAGTCCAGTCTAGTAATACTTTTAGCTTTCATACCAACGTTTTCAGTTTCAATCAAAACAGCATTAAAAACGGCCTTTCCCTCTTCAACCCATTCAGATTTTTGTGGAACAGGACTTTTCACTCTCTCAAAAGCAATGGCTTTAGAAACTCCTAATGATTCATTTTCAGCACCGACCATACCAACATCAGAAACATATGCCGTTCCACCCTCTAAAATTCGATTATCGGCTGTTGGAACATGCCAATGAGTACCAAGTACTGCTAACACCTTTCCGTCCACGTAGTGCCCCATTAGAACCTTTTCACTGGATGCTTCTGCATGAAAGTCTAAAATAATTGCTTTATAATGTTCTGGATTGATTGAACTTAATATATTGTCTACAAAGATAAAAGGGTTTAACGATACATTTGCTTGCATAAAGGCTATTCCAACAAGGTTTATAACGAGTACTTTTCCTTTCCCTCCTAAATCAATTGTATCGTACCCCTTACCTGGAGAGTTAATATAGTTTGCAGGCCTAACCAAAGGTAAATCATCCATTTGGTCAAGCAAACTTTTTTGCCAAAAAATATGATTACCTCCTGTAAAAAAGTTTACACCGTAACCTTGAAGTTCTTTAATTACATCAGGTGTTGTACCTTTGCCATGTGCCGAATTTTCAGCATTTGCAATAACTAAATCAATATTATTTTTAATAATTAGATCAGGCAGTATTTTAGCTACAGTTTCCCTGCCCAACTTTGCTACTATATCTCCAATAAACAATATTTTCATAACGATTTTTTATTTTACTCTGCATAAATTCCACTTACAAAACAGTAGTTTTGAATGTCATTTAGCGCCCTTTTTCAGATTCATTCACTACTACTTCAATCTTATTTACTATTCTTTATCGTGTTTGCTCTGCATAAATTCTGCTTGCAAAATAGTAATTTTGAGCATCATTTAGCTACATCTGAGTACCTAACCTCTCGAACAACATTTACCTTAACTGTTCCTGGGTAAGTTTGTTCTTTCTCTATTTTCTTAGCAATATCGTGTGCTAAAGTTGCAGCCTGGTTATCTGATATATTTTCTGGATTTACTATCACTCTAAGTTCTCGCCCAGCTGAAATTGCAAAAACTTTAGCAATACCTTCAAAAGATTTGGCAGCATCTTCTAGCTTTTCCATCCTCTTTACATATTCTGCAAAATCCTCGTATCTTGCTCCAGGTCTTGCTCCTGAAATTGAGTCAGCAATATGAACAATGATTGATTCAGTGCTTGAGAATGGTTTATCTTCGTGATGCTCTGCAACACAGTCAATAACTTTCTTATCAATTTTAAACTTTTCTAATAGCTCTACCCCTAAATCAACATGCGAACCTTCTTTATCATTTACAATCTTTCCAATATCATGCATTAGACAACCTAGCTTTACAATATTAACATCTGCACCAATTTCGTGTGCGATTTTCACTCCAAGCTTTGTTTCTTCTAAAGTATGCTTTAAAAGATTTTGGCCATATGAAAATCTATATCTAAATCGACCTAAGTACTCAATAAGTTCGCGAGGTAACGAATATATTTTAAGCGAATGTACTAATCTTTCACCTTCCTCAAACATTAATCTTTCAATATCTTTCTGAGTTTTTGCAACAATCTCTTCTATTTTTGCAGGCTGAATTCGACCATCTGTTAACAACCTGTTTAAAGCAACTCTTGCTATCTCTCTTCTGACTGAATCGTATGAAGAGATTATTACTTCATTCTCATTTTCCTCAGAACCAAGTTCAACATCAACTCCAGTTGCTGCTTCAAAAGCTCTAATATTCCTTCCATCTTTTCCAATAATCCTACCTTTAACATCTGCATCAGGTAACTTAACCCTTGAGACTGTATATTCCGCAACATAGTCAGTATCCGCATATCTCATCGCGTTAACTAATATATCCTTTGCTTTTTTATCAGACTCAGTCTTAATATCTTCTTCCATTTGCCTAATTCTAGTACCTTTTTCTTCTATTAATTCCTTATCAAGCTCTACTAAAATTCTATCCTTTGCCTCATCTCTTGTTAAACCTGCTACCTCCTCTAATTTCTTAATTATCTCATTATGTAGGGTGCTAAATTTTTCTTCTTTTTCTTTTAAATTATTCTCGTAAAGTTTTGTCTCAACCTCCTTTTTTTCTAAGCTTTCTAGCTTTGCATCAAGCTTTGAAGATCGTTCTTCTAACT
>JAQBTZ010000044.1 GCA_027624675.1 bacterium | reverse complement strand
GCTATTAAATATAATCCTAATTTATGGCAAAGTTACAAAAATATTGCTTCTGTTTATTTTGCACAGAGTAAGTTTGATCTTGCTCTTGAAAATTTGAATACTGCTTATAAAATCAATCCTGCAAATTTGAGTATATTAAATAATATTGGTGTGGTTTATATTAATCTTGGTGATAAAACAAAAGCAAAAGAGAGTTTTGAGAAAGTTTTAAAGCTTGATTCGAATAATGAAAATGCAAAAGAGGCGTTGGGTAGTTTGTAATTTTTTTTGTTCGTCGTTCTGGCACAGTCCATCTGCCTGTGCACTTGTATGCGTAGGCATAGGCAGGGAATCGGAATCGTCTTGTTAATTATCTAACTGATCCTCGACGTAGCGAGGATGACTATTAAGCTTGGTATAACGTTAAGATTGTATTGGCCATAAAATTCGGTGTAAAAATGCTTTTTTAAGAGGATCAATTGAAAGTTTAGTAAAATATTTACGTAGGTCTTTTTCAGATAATTTTTGGCCATCTAACCCAAAATTGATTAGTTGCTCAAGTTTCCAAACAGTGTATTTCTCTTTATCTTTTTTAAGACGTTTGGTATCTGTTGACCAGTTTTTCATATGTGTTTATTAATCCTACTATTAGGCTATCAGTTTTTTGATAGAAGAATTACCAATAAGTGATTGCATTTGAGAAATGGCGATTTGATTCAACCTGCTTAATCTGTCAGATTGAGAGATTTTTTGTTTAATAAGCTCGGCATTTATGCCTTCTAAATTTGCCAACACTACCAGTTGAGTTACATCTGCGTAATCACGGATATTCCCATCTTTTTTAGAATATGGGTTTTCACTTCGCCAATCTTTGGCAGTTTTGCCAAATAAAGCTACATTCAAGACATCTGCTTCGCTTGCATAAACTGTATTAGTTGCCTGTTTGTTAAGTTCTAGAGGAATTAAATGTGTTTGTATTGCATCCGTATGGATTTTATAATTAATCTTTGTCAACTGGCGTTTAATATCCCAACCTAACTCAAGTTTTCTATTTTCTTCTTGTTTTAATCTTTGAAATTCTTTAATCAAATAAAGTTTAAATTCTGGTGATAACCACGTTGCAAACTCAAAAGCAATATCTCTGTGAGCGAATGTCCCTCCATATCTTCCCGCACTGGAACGTATTCCAATTGCACTTGTATTTTTAATCCACATTGAAGAAGAAATAATAAACCCATTCGTTCCCACCTCATTTTTAGTCTTATGGAATTCCATAAGATTAAAATCTGGATTGTGTAATTTTTCCCATGCACCAATAAACTGAATTGTATATTTTGTGGTAAGCCAATTGGAAATTACAACTCCACTGTCGTAAGCTTTAACCTTTGCCATGTCAGTTAGAGAAATAAAATCTTCATCTCCTTGACGTAATATAATACTAATTTGACTCCCTTGAACGACAATTTTTTTAGTTTTGTGTATAGGTTCTTTTTTCATAGTACCTTTTTACAACTAATTTTATAGGTTTATGCTTTCGTCGATTACCCAATTTGGTCTTTGTTTAACTTCGTCATAAATTCGACCTAAATACATTCCGATTATCCCTAAGAAAATTAGTTGTATTCCACCTAAAAACATTATTGCCATTATAGTTGTAGAATACCCTGCTATTGGACCAATTCCGATTGAGATAAAAAATGGACTAAAGATTCTTTGTAAAATCGCAAAAATGACTCCAATAAATGCTAAAAATGAAACTATCATCCCAATATATGCAGAGATAATTAATGGGGTAGATGAAAACGAAATTATTCCATCTGATGCTAACTTTAATAATTTCTTAAATGGATATTTAGTTTCCCCTGCAAATCTAGCCTGTCTTTCATACTCTAACCCGACTTGTTTAAATCCAGCCCATGCTCTAAGACCTCTAACAAATCTATTGCGTTCTGGAAGAGCATTTATTACATTTACAACTTTTCTATCCATTAACGAGAAATCACCAGAATCTAGGGGGATTTTTAAGTCAGATAATTTTGAGAGTACTCTGTAAAATGCCCAGTATGAGAATTTCTTAAATATTGATTCTTTTCTTGCCTTTCGAATAGCATAAACTACATCAAATCCATCTTCCCATTTGTTTAAAAAACTTTCTAAAACTTCTGGAGGGTCTTGTAAGTCTGCATCTATTATAAAAACTGCATCACCAACTGTATAGGTTAATCCACATGATACCGCTGTTTGGTGTCCAAAGTTTCTTGAGAAGGAAATAATCTTCCATCTGCTATCTTTATCTGCCTGTTGTTTTAGTAACTGCCAGGTGTTGTCTTTAGATCCGTCGTTAATACAGATCATTTCCACATTGTATTCCCATGCATTAGTTACAGAAGTTAGTCTTTTAAATAGTTCGGGCAAAACTTCTTGCTCATTGTAACAGGGGATAACTATTGATATTGTTTTCATATGGAAATGATATCAAGTAATTGTTTATTTTGCTATTAACTTATTAGGTTTTTGTTAAAATTAATTTATGAGTATAAATTATGAAAAATTATTATTAGTTTTATTTTTAATAGGTATATTTATATTTAGAACTAATATTTTAGATGCAACAGGATATGGTGCTGATTTTGACTATATTAGAAATGAATCAATCAAACTGAGTAGAGGAGAACCAATTTATTTAAGAATACTTAAAGGTAGTCTTACACACGAAGAGGCAAGTGGAGGAAAGTTGCCAGTTTTATTTCCTTCTGTTTATTACTTTATGATGGTATTTACTGATTTTGGTAAGATTTCAGTTGAGCAATCATACGATAATTTTCAATACCTAATTTTGGTTGCAGATATTTTTTCTGCACTAATTATTTATACTTATCTTAAGGAAAAACAGGGTAGGCTTACAGGGTTTTTTGGATTGATATTTTTTTTGTTTAATAGATGGTCGACAAATGCATTTTTTGGTGGATATTTTGACCCAGTTGCGCTTGTTTTTTTGATTGCATCAATTTATTACCTTGGTAAAAAAAATATTTTGTCTGCAATTTTGTTAAGTTGTTCTATACTATTTAAACATTTTGGTTTATTTGTGTTACCAGTTTTTGCAATATATTGGTTTAAACATTATGGGATAAAGAACATGCTTAAATATATTTTGTTTGTAGTTGTGCCTATTATTATTACTATTATTCCCTCAATATTTGTAGATTTTAAAGGGTTTTTCTATTCTATAATGTTTAATTTTACTAGAAAGCCTGATGATAATTACTTTTTGCCTTTTATGGACAACGTTTCACAAATAACATATCAAGAAGGAGTATTAAAAAATAGATTTGTAATATTAATGATAAATAGGTTATATTTTATATTTTCTTATTTGCCAATATTGTATTTAACATATAAAGATAAGTTTTCAATAAAGCTTTTAGTATTTTTAGTGTTTTTTTGGTTCTTCTTATTTAATAGTAAGGCATTTCCTCAGTATTATGTTTGGTTTATTGGGACTGGTTTATTAGCGTTGGGTGACTTTAATAAAAGCAAATCGAATGATTAGAATTTTTGAGAAACTTAATTTATCATTAAAATCTTTCTTTTTAATTATTTTAATTGTAACTTGTATTTTTGCTGTAGTCAGGATTGTTGATCTTGATAACTACGCAATGCATAGAGATGAAATTGCTAATGGCTTAGATGCTTATACATTGGGTATTAATGGTACAAATATTTATGGCGAAAAATATCCTGTTTTCTTTAAATTACATGATACAGATTTATTAGAACCAACATATAAATATATGCTAGTACCATTTATATATTTGTTTGGGCGTTCTGAATTTTCTGTTCGAATTTTAGCAGTTTTAATTAGTTTTGTATCAATTTATTTGATAAGTAGAGTTGCAAAAGAAATTTTTCAAGAGACTTTAACTGTTTATTTAGCTGCATTTTTTTTATCGGTAAGTTTTGTTAATTTTATATTTAGTAGAATTGGTTTTAGGGCAAATTTTATCCCGTTATTTTTAACATTGATTTTATTGTTTTTTTATAAAACTAAGAAAAATGAGAATAATTTTCCATTTTTAATGTTAAGTTTGGGTTTAATGCTCTTGACATATGCTGTAAGTAGGGTAATGGTACCTGTGCTTGGTTTGTTAGTAATATATATTGTATTTAACAAGAATATAAGAGTAGGAATTATTAATTTAATTGTTGGATCTTTGATATTTATTACACTTGCAACTCCAATTTACTATCTAAGTTTTTTTGATGATGATTTTTCGGCACGAACATCAAAGGTTGCAGTATTTGATGAGATAAATGCACTCGAATTATTTACAAAAAACTTTAAGTCTTATTATTCTTGGGATTATGTATTTAGAGAGGGTGATTTTAATCCAAGATACTCTGTATCGGGGTTTGGTTTTGAAAATCCAGTCATTATTATTTTATCTTTGATTGCTATAGTAATAGCTCTTAGAAAAAATAAAGAATTTTTAGGAGTTGTTTTGATTGTTTATGTTGCTAGTATGTTGCCAGGGTATTTAACAGAGCCAAGTCATTCTTTACGGACAATTGGTGTAGCAATCCCAATTTCATTACTAGCTGCTTATGCAGGAAGTTATATTTTAAGAAAAAACCCTAAATTGTTTAAGATAATATTTATCTTAGTATGCTTAATTCATACTGTATTTTTGATTAATTATTTTTTTTATAATAAAGAAGGACACGAAGAATTTTATCCAGGTATAAAACAAGCAACGATATTTGCAAATAAAATCACAAAGCCAGAAAATGTAGTATATGGTTTTGGAATTTATAGACCGTATGTTTTTCAACTGTTTTTTGCACAAAGCTACACAGATACAGGTAAACCATATGTGGATGAATTTGTTTCAAGACAGTGTAATGTTGGAACAAATATTGTAGATTGTTATTATCACGATGAATTTGCAAAGCAAGGGAATATATATATAGAAGAATCAGATAGATTGAATGGACTCGAAAAGTTAGAAGAAGTATTATTTACCTCAAAAAATAAATATGGAGAGGATTTATATGCGGTTATTAAATAAATTTAATAAGGATTTTACATTTTTAGTCTTAATATTCTTATTTGCACTTACAATTCGTTTAGTTGGAATAGATTATGGGTTACCATTTAACAACTTTCAACCTGATGAACCAAAAATGATTTTACCAGCAACACATGTTGCTGTTGGCTTTGTAAATACAAAAGATTTTTCCAAATTAGAACAACCAGAATATAAGTATCCACATGCTGTAATGAATATTTTTTCTTTTACGTTTGTGCTGATTTATTATGTCACTAGGGTAGTTGATAAGGTTTATAATATTTTTCCAAATATTTTTACTACATTTGATAATTCAACTTTTACTTTATTTGCACGAATAACAGTAGCAGTTTTTGGTAGTTTATTATGTGCCCTAATTTATTTCTTAGGAAGAGAAATTAAACTAGGAAAGTTTGTTTCTTTTTGCTGGGCTTTAATGTTGGCTGTAAATTTTGGGTTAAGTG
>JAQBTZ010000043.1 GCA_027624675.1 bacterium | reverse complement strand
ATCTCCTTTGCAACTAGGTGTCTCCCCCTAGGTTTTTTGTTGTGCTTGCAGTATTATATTCCAAAACCTTCTCAAAATCAACCGATAGTTTTTTCTCTAACTTCCGGGATGTTAGGACTAACATCCCGGAAGTAAATAAATTTGGATTACTTCCCTAACACTCGTAATGACATATTGTTTTTTTGCATATTTGCTAGATACAATTTTTTTTTTAGCATATACTAACCTACATGTTCTACAGAAAATATCGTCCACAAAATTTTGAAGGGTTAGTTGGCATTGGTAATATTAAATCATCAATTTTAAGCCAAATTGTTAATAATACTTTTGCTCATGCTTACCTTTTTATTGGCCCAAGGGGTACTGGAAAAACAACTTTAGCCCGTCTTTTTGCAAAAGCAATTAACTGTGAAAAGCCAGGTAAAAACGGCGAGCCATGCAATAAGTGTGAATCTTGTAAATCAATAAATAATGGTTCTTTCATTGATCTAATCGAGCTAGATGCAGCTAGTAACCGAGGGATAGATGATGTTAGGTTACTACGCGAGGGAGTAAAGCTTGCTCCATATAACAGCAAATATAAGGTATATATAATTGACGAGGTACACATGTTAACAACAGAGGCGTTTAATGCACTGTTAAAGACATTAGAAGAGCCACCAGCACATTCAATCTTTATATTAGCAACTACTGATGCGCATAAAATTCCAGAGACGGTAAAGTCTCGTTGCCAGGTTTTAGAATTTTCAAGGGCAAAAATGGATGATATTGTTACTGTTTTAGATTCTATTGCCAAGCAAGAACAATTTAAAATAGAAAAAGATGATTTAGTAAAAATAGCAAAGGCAAGTAAAGGCGGTTTTCGAGATGCAGTTACCTTATTAGAACAGGTTGTAACCTCTGATTTACAAGTAGATGAGGTAGTTGGTAGTACCGATACCCAAAATTACGAGGAAATGATAAGTAGCTTAATTGAGGGGAAACCAGATAAGGCAGTAATATTGATTAATGATTTATACGAAAAAGGTGTGGATTTACCAGTATATACCGAGGGGTTAGTGTTTTATATCCGAGATATATTATTAGTTTCAGTAGGTCAAGAAAGTTTAGTTTCAGATGAAGAAAAAACATTAGAAAAGTTAAAATTTTTTGCATCAAAACTTAATCAAACTCATATAATAAAATTAATCGACGTATTTACCAAAGCTCAACTTGATTTTAGGTATGCAGTTACTCCGCAGTTACCATTAGAGATTGCAGTTTTAACTTTGCTTAAAGGGAAAGAAGATGTGGTAGAGGTAGTTGAAGAGTCAAAAAAAAAAGATCTAAAAATTAGTAAACAAGCTAGTCATCCTGAACTTGTTTCAGGATCTGAGTCTAGTATTGTTTTGTCTAAAGAGAAAGATTCCCAAAAAGCTATTCCACCTGTTAAAGGAATCGATCAATCCGAAAAAATCTCAAGTTTAATTAGCAACTGGGTAACAATTGCTGAAAAAGTTGCTGGTATAAATTCGTCACTTTCTTCTATAATTAAAAACGCAAAGCCAGTTAATATAGATAAAAACAATTTAATTTTAGAGGTGTATTATTCGTTTCATAAAGAGAGAATAGAGGCAGTTCGTAACAGACAGGTGATTGAAAATGTGTTGGCCGAATTTATTGGAGAATGCATTATAACCTGTATTATTGGTGAAAAAACAGCGATTAAGGTGACTACGAAAGATTTAGGGTTAAAAAATAAAGGTGATTTAATCGATGCAAACGTAAAAAATGTAGAGATAGATATTGATGATTTGGCAAAGTTACTTGAAGATTAATTATGAAAATACCAAAAGCAATACAAAATTTATCAGAAAGTTTTGAAAAACTACCGGGGATTGGTCCTAAAACCGCCCAAAGGTTAACGTTTTACCTGTTACATAATCCACAAGACATGTTAGAACAGTTTGGAAATGCCCTAATAAATTTAAAAAAGGAAACAGCAATTTGTAGTATCTGTAAAAATATTGGATCAATCAATCCGTGCGAGGTATGTGCAGATGAAAACAGAAACAAAAACATAATTGCAGTTGTTGAAACGCCTATGGACCTTGTAGCGTTAGAACGAGCCAATTTTGATGGACTATACCATGTATTACACGGCGCAATTAATCCGCTAAATAATATTGGCCCAGAGGATATTTTTATAAAAGAGCTGGTTGAAAGGTTAGGTCGAAACACAAATATAAACGAGGTGATACTAGCAACAAATACAGGTATGGAGGGTGAGGCAACAGCAATGTATATAAAAAGGCTAATAGAACCAGCAGGAATAAAGGTAACAAGGATAGCAAGAGGAATGCCAGTAGGTGGAGATATTGAGTATGCAGATAACACAACACTAAAAAGATCGTTGGAGGGTAGGGGGGAGTACTAGACAACTATTAAAATTTGTTCACAAAATAATGGGGGGGGCTTGTGAAATGAGTAAATAAAACTTCAGACCGAATGAGAGAGAACAAGTCTCCTAATCGGTGGTTTATCAGCACTTTCTCTTGGAATTGCAATAACTTCGTACTGATAGCCTGCATACGTGTCCGACTCTAATACAGTGTGCTGCTGAGTCATCTTTTTTCTCCTTTGAAAAAGTTAGGCTGACATAGCCTCGCGGCTCTAAAATTATTTTAACATACTTTTGTGATTATTGTCTTTAGACTAAATTAGTTTTACGATATACTTTTAAATATGAAATTATATAACTCACTTTCCCGCAAAATCGAAGAATTTAATCCAGTTAACCCATCAAACGTTACTATGTATACCTGTGGCCCTACAGTTTACGATTTTCAACACATAGGAAACCTACGTACAGCAACATTAATGGATCTGCTAAATCGGGTTTTAAAGGCAAATAAATATAATGTTAAGTCTGTAATGAATATTACAGATGTAGAGGATAAAATCGAAAAAAGAGCAGCAGAGCTTGGTGTTACTGTTGATGAAATTACCTCAAAATATGAAAAAATTTACATGGAGCAGTTAGCAATGCTTAATATTAGTGCGGATTTGTACCCTCATGCAACAGAACATATTGCAGAGCAAATTGCTCTTATTTTAGAGCTTGAAAAAAAGGGTTATACTTACAAAACTGATTACGGAATTTATTTTGATACTAGCAAAGATAGTGATTATGGAAAGCTTGGCAATACTTTTAACTCGGATAAAGGCCAATCTAGAATAGAGCTAACTGAAGGTAAAAGACAGGTTGAGGACTTTGCTTTATGGAAATTTGTTCAGAGTGGCGAAACACGGCAGAAAACTTGGGATAGCCCTTGGGGAGTTGGCTTTCCTGGTTGGCATATAGAATGTTCTGCAATGAGTATGAAATCACTTACAAATGCCTTTGCAAAGCCAACATCAACCTTCGGGGTTGATGTTGGCTTAACTGCAACCGATTTCACCACTATCGATATTCACATTGGTGGGGATGATTTAAAAGAGATTCACCATGAAAACGAGCTTGCACAAACAGAAAGTATTACAGGTAAAACTTTTATAAACTACTGGGTGCATGGAGCTATGCTAAATGTAGATGAAACAAAGATGAGCAAAAGCTTAGGCAATTTTATAACAATGCAAACAGTTTTAGATAAGGGTTTTGAACCTATGGCATTAAGGTATTTTTACTACTCCGCTCATTACAGGTCTGAACTAAAGTTTAGTTGGGAGGGTTTAAAAGCTGCAACAGTTGCGTTGCAAAACCTTTCCACAATCTTGACAACCCCAGGGGTTGTTGAAACAACCCCTGGGGTTGTCTGGGAAAAATATCAGCAGATGTTTCTTGAAAAACTTAACGATGATCTAAATGTTCCACAAGCTTTGGCAGTTTTGTTTAATATGATAAAAGATGAAAATATTAAGATAGATGAAAAGAAAAAAATTGTTGCATTTGCATTTAACATTTTAGGCTTAAGTCCAATAAATAACGACGTAAAATTAGAAGATTTACCAGAAAAGGTTGCAGAGCTAATACAAAAGAGGGAGGCGCTCAGAAAATCGAAGGACTTTCTTGAAGCTGATAAAATTAGAGATACAATTAAAGATATAGGGTACGAAATATTAGATGGGGAAGAGTTAAAGGTTAGAAAAGTTTAAATTTAGTAGTGACTTGTTAGTTTAAGTGTAAAACAAATGCAAAATACACTTAAAGGTTTCAAGCACGAAATAATATCTTGCCTAGTTTTGTTCATCTTCATTTACATACAGAATATTCTTTATTAGATGGTGTTAATCGTATCCCTGCACTTATTAATAAGGCGGTTGAGACCAAAATGCCAGCAATTGCGATTTCAGATCACGGTGTTTTGTATGGGGCTTTCGAGTTTTGGAAAACTGCAAGGGAGAATAATATTAAACCAATTATAGGCTGTGAGATTTATGTTTCACCAGCGCAGATGGGACTTAGAGAGTTAGTAGATGGCGACAAGTATTTTCACCTATTAGTTTTAGCAAAAAATCTTAAAGGATATAAAAATTTAATCAAACTTGTAAGTCGAAGCCATACAGAGGGTTTTTATTATAGGCCAAGGGCTGATAAGGAGTTGTTAAAACAATACAGCGAAGGTTTAATTGTAACAAGTGCTTGTATGGGAAGCCCTTTAGGGTCAAATATTGTTGCAGGGAAAGAGAAAAAGGCAATAGAGTGGCTTAAATTTTTTAAAGAAACGTTTAAAAGCGACTTTTATATCGAGCTACAAAGACATTACAGCGTTGGAACAGATGAAATTGATGAAAGAGAGTTAAAAAAATACGATTTTGAGACTGCAGACTATATTAAAAAACAATCTCACCTTAATAAAACACTTATTAAATACGCCAGAGAGTACGATATACCTTTAATAGCAACAACTGATGCGCATTATTTAAATGAGGAGGATGCCTTTACGCAGGAGGTTTTGTTTGCAATAAAAGATGGAAAGCAGTTAGAAGATCCAACAAGACGAAAGGCGTACGAAGGTACATATATTAAAACTCCAGAACAGATGATAGCAGATTTTTCAGATTTACCAGAAGCAATAGAAAACACTGTGAAAATTGCAGAAAAGGTTGAGGAATATGACATTACGTACGATAGGGTACAGCCAGTTTTTATGGATAATAACAAGAAAAAGACTAAAGAATTTTTAGATAAAAAGGTTTTTTCTGGGTTACAAGAAAAATATAGCCCAGTAACTAAAGAACTAAAAGAAAGGGTAAACTACGAGCTTAAGATAATTGATGATAAAGGGTATAACGACTACTTTTTGGTAATGGCTGACGTGGTTCAGTACGCCAGAGACCGTGATATTCCTGTTTCAGTAAGAGGTTCAGTTGCAGGTTCGGTTGTAGCTTACGCACTTGGAATTATTAATATAGAGCCGATTAGCTGGGAGCTATATTTTGAAAGGTTTTTAAATCCAGAAAGAGACTCTCCACCTGATATTGACCTTGATATTGCAGATATTCACCGCGAAGAGTTATTGCACTATGTAACAGAAAAATACGGAGAGGAAAATGTGGCCTTAATTGCAACTTTTGGTCGAATGAAAACTAAGGCTGCAATACGAGATGT
>JAQBTZ010000042.1 GCA_027624675.1 bacterium | reverse complement strand
TGGTCCGACATATTTTTTACCATTAATAAAAATAGTTGGAGTCGAATCTAATCCAAGATTTAATGCTAATGTTAGATCTGCCCTAACCGCATCTCTAACCTCTTTTGATAAAAAGTCATTTCCAAACTTTTCAACATCAAGTTCTAACTCTTTAGCATAATCTTTAAATACCTCTTCTGCATTATCAATTTCTGACCATTCTGTTTGTCTTGCGTATAGCATATCGTGCATCTCCCAAAACTTTCCTTGCTTTGATGCAGCCTCAGCAGCATAGGAGGAATTCATGGCATTTTTATGAATAGATGCTAAAGGAAAATGTTTCATAACAAATTTTATGCTTTCTTTATTCTCCTCAACAAATTGACTCAAAACTAGTGCAAAACCAGCACACGCTGGACACTGAAAATCTGCAAATTCTATAACAATATCAGTTCCTTCTGTATTCCCCTTTACGTTGGTTCCTTTGACTTGCTCTAGTTCTGTTAGTAACTGTGATTTTGTTTCTTCTTTTGAACCTATAAAAAATACACCTAATGCAAATAACACAATAGTAAAAACTATTATACCCCCTAAAATTTTTGTTTCATTATTCATATTCCTCCTTTTTAAATCTTAAAAAACTACTAACTACAATATTTTCATATAAGCTAAGAAAAAACAAGGCAGTGGAGATAACTGCAGATACTACGCAATATACACAAATTGCAAAAATTACGTAAAGTTCTAGGTAAGTTAAATATACCGAAAACAAAAAACCAAAAGTCGTAGCTAATAAGATTAACTTTGTCACTAGTTTTTTATACTTTTCATTAATCCTAATAAAAGTTGCAAATATTAAACCTAAGTAAAACAATACACCGTAAACTGCAACAGGAACACCAAACATAACAGAATATTTACTCTGCTCTACCGTCTGGCATCCAGATAAAATACTACAATTAACAGGTATCCCTGAAAATTTTGCGTAGGCTAGATATCCTGAAACAATTAAACCAACTAGACTAAGTAATAAAATAATTCGATTAGTTGTTTTTGTCATCTAGATAATTTTGTAATAATACAGCAGCTGCAACATCATCAATTTTACGATCTTTTTTATAACCAAGTTCACTTGCTATATTTTTGGCATCCTTACTTGAGTAATTTTCGTCATAAAATACAACTTTTATCCCTATAAACTGCGAAAGCGCATTTCCAAATTTTTGAGCTTTCTTTGAGATATTACTATCCTCAGTAGCACTTGCAATACCTACAACAATCATCTCTACGTCGTACAAATCAACCATCAACTGAATTTTGTCAAAAGTAGATTTATCATTTGAGATAACCTCTAACGGATATGTTATATCGTTATTTGCATAAGCAACTCCAATATTCTTTTCACCAAAATCAATTCCTAGAAAAAACATACCCAAAGTATACTACTTGTACTCGAATTGTATATTTATTCTACTCACCTGCCTTGGCATCCGGGTTAAAACCGGAGGTAATTTGGGAGTAATACGAATAGAATATTCAGCAATCTCCTTAATCTCTTTCAATATTTCCTCAGCTTCACCAGTTGTTTTTGCAACTAACTTACTTCTTAATTCATCTTCAGATAAAATCTTGCCGATCTTTGCCTTATACTCAATAACAATCTGAGGTGCAGTAGCAGAGTCTATAACATCAAATGAAAATTGACCCTTTTCATCTAAAATCTTATAACCATCTGGTACATTGGGTTTAATATCTTGTTCTAATTTCTTTATAGTACTCTCATCAATTACTAAACCTTCTGCCTTTTCAGTTACTTCTAATGAAAACGTCGATACCTGCGCTCCAACATTATCACTAAACACCTTACTAACTATTGATAATTTTATAGAGCTTTGCGCTAAATTTTTCCCTTCAGCTTTTTTAATTAAATCCTCTTTAACCTGCTTATCCAACTGAGCCTTAATATCAGCTAATAATTTATCCTGGTCTGATTGTGTGATAATAGTAACTTTAGTGCTTACTCCACCTTTAATATCACTTTCGTTTTTTGCAACAAAATCGGCACTGTCGAGTCCACCAACATTAAAAAGTTGACCAACAGTTAAGTTATAATCTTCACCAATGTCACTTGCTACAACAGCAATATCAGCCTTACCTACTACACCACCACTCGAGGCTACTACTGTTGACTCCTGCGTTGTTGTAAACTGAATTTTTTTAAGTGAATCTTCTGAGATTAATTCTATTAATGTTCCTTGTGGAAAAGTTTTTTCTTCGGTGGTCTTATTACTAATCGTAACCACTCCCACTGCACTTTCTCCAATAGTTTTAGTTCCAGTTGCACTTGCAGTTTGTCTAATTAATTTTTGTGAAGACAATAGCTGTGCTGGAAAAAGTCCCGCTTTAATATCTGGCTCTTTAACATCTGGGGAAACTTTTAATGTAAATGATTGATCCAAACTTTCTGATTTCAGTACTAAAGTAATATTAGCTATTGGTAAAAACCACCAAACTATAAACAAACCTATAGGTATAAGTAATAATAAAATAATAGTTATAACCCTATACATAAACTGCGATCTTTTTAGATTAGTCTTTTTTGATACAATACCTGACAAATTAAATTTCTTATTTTTATCAGATACCACTGCTTTCTCATTATCATGTTCTAATATATCTCCACTCACAAACCCGGACGGTTTCTTACTTGGGGTAACCTCTGAAAATAATTCTGTATTAACCTCAGCCTCTTCTAAATCCACCTCTGCATTTTGCTTATAATAATTATCTAACACCTCTCTACCTTTTTCATCCTTAGGTACAAAAACTATTTTTTTGCCAGCTTTTTCTGACTCAGTCTCAAGATATTTTAAATTCAAAGAGTTGTTAATAACTGGATTTGCAGTATCTATCATCACCTCGATCTCACTATCTAATCCCTTCAATATTTGCTCTAAGATCTCAAACAGATCCTCATTTGGGGTAATGTAAATTTTACTCATTAGTATTTTCCCTTAAAATTAATCCAATTATACCTAAACTTGCAGGCACGACTATCTCAGACTGTTTCTCAAATCCATCAACCGAAATTACCTCATTTAAAGTTACCCTCTTTACTTTTAAATGTTGCCTCATTGGAATATTTTTCTTCCAATCCTCCTCCTCCAACATCTCATCAAGTCCTGTCATATAGCTAGCTCCACCTGTTAAATATAATTTACTTGGAAATGTCTTAACCCCTTCTATGTCTAAAAGTGCCAGACTTACTGCAGCTAACCATGCATCTATCGTTTCATCAATAACACCACCAACTTTGTGTGTTTCTTCTTCCGAAAGTTTCCCGTCAGAGTACATTAATTTTTTGTTTTCTGCATCAGAAAATGACCAATCTAGTAGGTTTGCAATTCTTCTTGTAAATGTTCTACCACCAACGGAAATAGTACGAGTTGCTAAAATACCTCCAGAAAAAACAACTGCAATATCTGTAGAATCACCTCCAATATCAACAATTATCCCATTAAACTCGGTTGGTTCCTCTTTAGATAAATTCTTTACTAATGCATACATATTAGAGCTGACCGTGATTAAATTTAACCCGATACCAGCGGCTAATTGTTGAAGTAATTTAAGGTGGTTAAGTGGAGCAAATGCAGTAAATAAAGTAGTTTCTATAACCTTACCCTTAAATCCAATAGGTTCAGTTACAAAAAAACCATCAACTTTAAATATCGTAATATCAGAATTAATTAGTTCTAAATCAATATCGTTATAACCTTTAAGTCTCGAATATTCTCTTTGAGCCTGCAATAAGGCTACATCTTCTATCTTTTTCTTTATCTCTAAAATCTCTTTTTCGTTAATATCTTCTGTTGAATTTTTCCTGGTCACCCTAACTGTTGTACTAAACCCAATACTCATCTCACCACTTACCCCAAACACACAGTCTTTCACCTCTTTAGTGTAATTAAGTAAAGCCTCGTTTATCGCTGCAATAATCGCCTCTTGAACACCATCCTTATTAGAAATAACTCCAGCCTGTACATCTTTAAGATTTAGATAATGTTTACCAAAGCCAATCATCTTTAAGGTAGCTGTTTCCTCTACCTCAAATAAAATCGCCTTAACAAAATCAGACCCTATATCAATTGCAATGAAATTTTCAGAGTGTTTTGGAGTTTTTGACTTTCTAAAAAATATCGGCAGTTTCATTTATTCTATTCTACGGCTTAATTAGAATTTACTCAATATGTTTACAATCCCATTGCAAATTTAACCTTAGCTAAATTTTCGCTTGCAACTTTTTGTGCTTTGTTTTTTCCATAGTTTATTACCTCTACAACAATCTGTGGATTATTTTCAAAATACCTTCTTTTTTCTTGAATTGGGATTAAAACTTTATAAACTTCTTCTGCAAGCTCCTCTTTCATCTGTTTATACTTAATCCCATCTGACAAATACATTAATTCATACTCTTTCCTTTTTTCAACACCTAAAAATAAAGTTGTAAGTTCAAGTAATGTTTTTACCCCCCCACTAATTGGAACCCCTTCACCTTTACCAGAATCAGTAGGTACAGCAAATAACTTATTTTTAATAGTTTCAAAATCGTCCGTTAACATAATTGCACTACCCTCAACAGATTTTGACATTTTTCCCTCACCTGTTAGGCTGGGTACATATTGCCCCTCTGTTGCAAACCTTGTAGCCTCATTAAAAGCTAAGCTATATGTACTATTTAATTTTCGAGCAATTTCTCTGGCAATTTCTAAATGAGGTTCTTGATCAATACCAACTGGCACCTTACTTGCATTGTAAAGCAAGATATCAGAAGCCATTAATGTAGGATAATTTAATAACGCCAAGCTAGTACTTTCCGGATACTGTTTAACCTTTTCCTTAAATGTTGGTAAATGTTGCATCCTTGCAATAGTTACCAGAGAAGATAGATAAAATGCAAATTCAGCATGCTCCCCTACCATCGATTGTAAAAAAATAACTGATTTTTCAGGGTCAAGTCCACATGCCAGATAATCAATTACAACCTCATACTTATTTTTCCTTAACCCTTCGGGGTCAAATGGAGTTGTGATTGCGTGAATATCTGCAACCATAAAAAATGTTTCATACTCTCCACTTTTTTCAAGTTCAAGCATACCTTTAACTGCACCTAAATAGTTTCCAATGTGTAATTTACTTGTTGCCCTTATTCCTGCTAAAACTGTTTGTTTCATAATTTATTTTCCTTATTAATATAATACTTGTTTATCAAACTAGATGCTAATACATCTAGTCAATTTACTAACTAATTTTTAGATTTACGCTATACCAACATTATCAACCCGCCGGGTTGATAATGGCTCTGTAACGGTATATGCTATAATTTGTAGTGAAGAGAAGGATTTCCAAGTGTTGTAAAACACCCTTTCCTTCTCTTCACACAAAACTACACGTTACCCCAGCCAGATCTTCCACCTTTGGGTTTTGGTCGGTTTGCTCTCCAACTCTGAAAAACCTGAGAGTTATATAACGACTCTAACTCTTTCTGGAAATCTTCTCCTTTCCTTACCTTATCTAAAAGATTTTCAAGCAATGCGATAAACAAACCCTGACCAGTAGTCTCCCATTCTTTTGCTGCAGAAGCTCTACTATTTTCAGAGAGAAACTTTAAAAATTCTGCACTT
>JAQBTZ010000041.1 GCA_027624675.1 bacterium | reverse complement strand
ATCCCGAACCTTATTTCCAGATTGATAGTGGGGGACCTTGGTCAGTATCATGGAGATTCCAAGTTTCTGGTGTTCCTAGTACATATACATGTGATAGGTTTTCATATAAAGGTGTTGACTACCCAGATAACGATGGTGATTGTATAGTTGATATTCCTAATATCACTCAAAATTCAAGTTTAAGTATATTTTTAAAAGTTGCCGATACAACCCCTCCAACCTGCACTGGTCCTACATATTCACCTGGGTCGGCAGTTAATGGAACAATTACGGGTACTTCAACAGCAAGTGATGCAAATGGTATAGCAAGAACAGGCGTGTATGTATTTCAAGGTAATACCCATATTAAAACTATCCAAGATAATAACACCGTAAATAGTGCGACCTCTTTAAGTAAAGCATGGGATTTAAAAAATGATGCAGGAAATGTTGTTGCAAATGGTACTTATCAGATGCATTTTAATTGGTACGACGCATCTAATAATATGAAGCAATGTAAAGCTGATTTTACAATCGATAAAACTGCACCCACCTCTAGCTTTACGTCAGGGCCAACTCAGGTTTGTCTTAATTCTACTCAAACTTACTCTATCAAAGCCAATGACAATAATAACTTAGATATTGCTTATTATACCTATTCTCCAACAACTAGTCAGTCTTGGAAAACTCCCAAACCACTTGATATAACCGACATCAGCGGTAATGTTGGGGTTGGTTCTACTGCAGTAGTGTTTTCTACCGCAAATGGCTTTATAAAGGGCAGTAGCTATTATTTTGCCTCTGGGGCAACTGATGATGCTGGTAATAAGTGTAGTGGTAATCAGTTTATAAATACCTGGCCTAGTGGTGGTTGGTATTTCTGTGGTTGGGGAGCAAGGAAAATCGTAAATGTGGTTGGTTCACCAAATGCTCCTACCCTTAACACTGTAAGTAGAGGAGTGCTAAATAGAATAAATTTGAGATGGACAGATAATTCTAATGACGAAGTTAACTTTACTGTATATAGAAACGGTAGTTTTCTAACTACTCTAGGTACAAATAGTACATCTTTTTCAGATACTACAGCAATTTGTGATGGACGCAATTATAACTACCAAGTTTTTGCCAACAATGTATATACTTGTGGGGGAAATGGGTCTGCGGTCTTAAGTGGAAATTGCAAGGTAGATAATCCTACAACTTGTGGAGATTGGACTTTATCCCCCTCTAGCCCATCAAACACAAATAGCGTAGCAGTTACAGCAAGAGCCAGTGATTCGGATGGAATAAAGTCAGTTAGTATATTTGGTTATGGACAGGCTCCAAACTATAATAGTTTTATTTATAACCCTAAATCGGCAACTGCAAATTACTCTTGGAATACTTCTAGTTTAGCAACTGGTGTATATGAAATAAACGCTAGTTGGAAAGATACAAATAATATTTCAACAACTTGTAAGGTTAACTATCCAATTGACAAAACTCCTCCTTCGGTACCAGGTACTATTATATCATCTCCAACTTGTGCTGGGGTTAGTGGTATTAGCTGGGGAGCATCGACTGATAGTGGTGCGGTGGTTAGTGGGCTTAGTCATTATGTATTAAGTATTGATCAAGATAATAATGGATCGATTGATTTTACAAAAAATGTAACATCAACATCGTATAACACATATAACTTTTTGAAAGGCAAAACATATAAAATTTGGGTTCATGCAATTGATAATGTAGGTAACTGGAGTGGTGCTAATAGCAAAACCATAACTATTCAATCCGATCCTGCAAAACCTAATTTAACTGCAACTGTTGATGGTAATAGAAATGTAAGTTTAAGCTGGCCAGCTTTAGGTTACGGTTCTGGATCTTATACTGTCAGTTCTGGTACAGATATTTCTTGTGATAGTTCAACCTGTACATCAACAGTACCAGCTGTTAGCTGTGGAAACCATAGCTATACAGTTACATTAACCAATAGTTGTGGTTATACTGCTACGTCTGGTTCTGCCTCTGTTACAGCTGGTGCATTTGTTGCAAAGCCTGTTGTTACTGCAACTAGAATGAGTCAAACTGATAGGGTAACACTTTCTTGGGGAAATGACGCAAACGCTACAAGTTATACAATTAACGGAACAGGTACAAGATCTACTCCAAGCTGTTCTGGTTCTATTTGTAGCAGCGAAATTACAGGACTCTCCTGTTCAACAACTTATTCATACACAGTTAAGGCGACAAATGCGTGTGGATCAGGTTTTGATCAAACCTCAAATTCAGTTTCAATAAAACCAAACTGCGCGCCAAGTTGTACTATAACAGGAGGAGATTCTGGCCCTTATGATTTAGGTGTTAAGGTTTCGTTAGGTTCAACTTATACTGATGAATCCACAGTTTCATATTTATGGGGAGCATCAGTTGGTAGTGTACCTAATCCATCCACAGGTAGTAGCGTAACTTATACAACTGCTAACGCAAATAACGCTTACCCAGAAGTAAGATTGACAGTTACAGATGAATATAATGCAAGTTATACGTGTTTTAAAAGAGTAGGAACTAAAGGTGTTAAAGGTACCCAAACACTTGCTAGTGGAATAATTGATAGATTAGTTACATATAACGTTTTACTAAAATACGAGGTTAAAAACTATAATAATAAAGATGAGTCAGGCAACAGTATAGATGCAACAGCTACAATCAACAAATCTGGAACATCTATGTGTAACTCTGTTGCAAGTTGTGTATGGACTGATTCTGCAGGTAAAAACCCTCAATCAGGCAACTCGATAACAATAGCAAGTGGTAATACTACTGCGTATGTTTTAGTCACCTTAAAAAACCCTAACAATTTAAGCGCTGGAGCTTACACCTTTCCAGTTGATTTTATATCTAGTGTAGGCAACACTAAATCAATTGCAACAGTAACTGTATCAAACAGAGCGCCAACTTGTACGATTTCAGGTATTGATGAAACAGTTTTATATAATCGAAATCAGGTTATCCCAATCACCTTAACAATTGCAGATGCAGACGGAGATACATTAACAAGGTCAGTTTCTGCTAGTACAAGCTGTGGATCAGTTTCAGCATTAACTAATGCAAATAAAGCAGATTTTACAACGCCTAATATTAACAATGCTTATTGTGTTGTTAAAGGTACAGTTAGCGATGGAATAGATGCTACTAATTGTTATGTTGTTGCTAAAACTAAGGCACAAGATATTACTTTTAGTTTTACTCCTGTTGATGATGTTAATAGAACTCCAGCGCCAACAATATCTATTGCTTTTGATGTAACAATGGAAAACGATCAAGATGGCGATGGCTTATTAGCTATTGCTAGTGACCCTGTAGTTTCAATTCCTGCAGGTGGTTTTGCTAATTTATGTGATGTAAGTGGTGTGATATGTACTATTAATAATACAAGTTTGATAAATGGTACTAATAGTAAAAGTATATCGGTGCAAGTTACTGTACCTAAAAACGTAAATCCTAGTATATTTTATGCTGTAAAAGTTAATGCTTCAGCCACATCTACGTTAATTGATGCTGATGGAAATATTACCACAACAACCTTAACTGGCACAGGTGGTACAACGGTTAAATTTAATAATGCCCTACCAAGTTGTACAGGTATAAGTTATAGCCCTTCGGCAGTTTATCAGAGTAAGTTTCAGCTAGGAAGAGACATTTCCTTAACTGGTCAGGCATCAGATCCAGATGGTGATGATATTGTAAGTTACTCTTGGGAATTACCTAGTGGTCAGACAGGTTCTACAACAACTCAAAGTACAGTGTATAGAACGAAAGAACAGTTTAACACGACAGAGACAGTTAAATATTATGCGTATGATACATATGGTGCTAGTTGTAACTTTACAAACTCTGCAATTGGCACAGAGTCAGCAACACAAATTTCAGGCAGAGTTTTTGAGGTACAGGCGGTAGCAAGTCAGACTGATACAGATATATGTAATGCGATTGTTGGAAACGGGGAGTCAAATCAGGGGATAAATAACGTTAAGCTTGCCGATACTACTTATGGCGCTTATCCAGTTGCAAATGTTAATACAAATAGCAGTGGGCAGATTGGCAGTTTAAGCTTAAAAGTTGATTCTACTACTTACGATGCTGAGGGTAATGCAAGGTTTGTAATAAGTAATTTACCAGACGGGTTTGTGTTACTTAATAATAACTGTACAAAAGGGTTTTCGGGGACAGTATCAAAGTCGGGTAACTCTTTTACTCTATCAGGTGTAAAACGAAATACGGCGTTTAGTGTAAACATTCCAGTCAAGTTTTATCCAAATCCATATATAGTAACACAGCAAGGTGATATATTTTCTGGTGCTTCAACTACACCTGTATTACAGAAACCAGTCTTAGCAAATGTAAGTAGGTTGATTTCGGACGGTGGTAAGATTGGAACAGGTATTTTATTAAGTGGAGCAACTAACCATAGCGGTGTTAGCTGGACAGACGGTAATGTCGACTTTACAAGTAAGCAAGGAATATTTGGACAAACCCTAGTAAATAATAATTTTGCAGAAAAATTTACTGGAGAGGCAGGAATATTTAAGACAATAGACAATTTAATAAACAAAGGACAATTAGGGGGTGATATAAAGTATGAAACAGGCACAATTACAATTTCAAACACAAATTATGATAATTATGCTAACAAAATAACAGTGGTAAATGGCGGTGATGTAATTTTAGATATGGACTCGTTAATAGGTAAAACTCAACTAGATTTATTTATTTTAGCAACAGGAAAGATTACGGTTAGACAAACAACTTCTGCAAGTGTTAAGACACTAATAATCAAGGGTGCATTAATTTCTGGAATAACTGCATCTGACAATGGTATTTTAGATTTAAAGTATGGAATAAAGGTCTCTAATTCTACCCAACCAGAATATAAAAACCCATCTATACAGATGATATTTGATCCATCTTTTTATTTAAATAATGATATAAACGGTGTTAAGGTACTAAATTATAAAGTTAGAGAGATATCAGATTAATGAAACAATATGTTAAAAAACTATCTAAGATAAAAGAAAGGTTTGACTCTTTTAATAGTGGCTATTTTACATCAGGGTTAACTGCTGTTTTTGTTGGGGTATTTTTTTTATCAGTATTTTATATTGACCGAGATTTTAGTAAAAGGGGATTAGATCAGCAAGGTGATTCTCCGCAGATTCTTGAAATATATAGCCTAGATACATCAATTTTAGATATACCTACTAAGTTTATTGCAGAAACTACACCAATTCCTATTCATATTATTGATATAAAATCTAACCTAACCCCTCCAACAATTACATACAGCAAAGTGGGGGAGACGGTGCAGTTTAATAATCTAACAGAGAAAGATATTATTGTAGAAAGTGTGCAAGGTGAAAGTTTAAAGTTAGAGATTCCGTATGGGACTAATGCATCTACAACTTTTTATGAAACAGGGATATTTTACTACAAAATATCTGACGATAGGGTAGGGCAGATTTTTATAGAAGAGTAGCTAGTGTACCCATTTGACAAAAGTATTGACTTTTATAAACTTCCATATTTTTAACAACTAGGAACTTACTAACTTTATGTTTCAATTTAATAGTCTCTATTGAAAACAAACACCTAATTGTTTTCATTGACAGTGAAAACAATTATTGTACAATATACTATATGATAGATCCATTAAAATCAGGAATTACAAAAAGCTTACTAGCTTCTACTTTAAAAGAACAGCTCGAATCTTTTCAATCCTACGGTTTGGGTATTGAACGAGAAATTTTGAGTCAGATAAAATATGCTATTATTGCCCCTCAAG
>JAQBTZ010000040.1 GCA_027624675.1 bacterium | reverse complement strand
GTTTATTTCTAAACACTTTCAATCGTTAGCATCTCAAACTCTGGGTACATTGGAATATAATCAATATTTTCTTCTATTGCGGTTCTAAAGTTAGTCAACAAGCCACCCCAAATAGGAATTAATTAGAATGTCCCTTTTCTAAATTTTTAGCAGTAGTAGAATTTTGTGATAATTTCTTTTGACTTTTTTTAATCTCTTTTATGTGTGGTTCTACGTTTAAGTTTTCTGGCATTGTTCCACCAATTTCTACAATAGTTTTTCTTACTTCTTTTCCAACATTTTTATGTGTTTGATCTGCACGAAATTGTCCTTTTATATTATCTCTTTTTAGCTTTTCGTCTGTTTGAGTAATTCGAAATAAATTGGCAGCTAATTCAGTTGTTCCTGCTCTATCAAGTACGTCATCTTTTCCTATACCTTTTTTATTTTTTAATTGTTTTGCATTCATTCCATATAGACCCTCATAACCTGCATTATTGAATCTACCAAAATTGCTAACTCCAATTTCTTTAGCTGTAGAAAATAATTCCTTATTATGATCTTTAACTTGTTCTCTAACATATATTCTTTTGCCATCATCTTCTAACTGTTGAAATATTTCCTGTTTTCTTGTTTGAATTGCAAAATAGGTTTGAGCATGTGCAATAGCCTTTTTACTAGAATCACCATTCTGTGCTATTAAATAACAGGCATATCTTGATAAATGATAGTTATTTATTTTACGCTTACTGCCAGATCCTAAACCCACCATTTTCCCGATGTCGGCAAAATGGTTTTTTATTGTCTGGCCACTTGTACTACATGCAATCTTAGCTTTTTTAATTACTATACCTTCAAAATTACTCCATTTGGTGTATCCTAATAGTGGCATAAGCTCCCTAGCTTCCCAATATTCAAAGCCATTTTCATCTATCTTTTTTATTTGTTCAAAATTTTTATGTGGTGAATTGATAATTTTTGTATCCATAATGATTTTCATTTTATGCTATTTTTATCATTTTTTCAAACTCTGGATACATTGGAATATAGTCAATATTTTCAATTTCACTTACTAGTTTTGATCAATACTTAATCCATATAATGATATATTGGAACGCTTCGCTAAACCACGTAATATACGTGGTTTGTGTCATCTATAAAATACCTTAAAGAATCTTTTAGGTCGCATCCATTTATAAGTTGACTAATATGTATGCGACACAAAGAGCCGTAATCATCAATAGTGGTCATAACATTGATGAACGAGCCCTTAGTAAGATAGCCTAAGCAAAATAAATTATAATTTTTATCAACTACCATGTTTAATCCGAGAATAAACTTTACAAATACCTTGACAATTAATTCTATTTTATCGTTTCATCTATCGACTCATTATGATACGATAATATTATGAAAGGTTTATCTTCTAGACAAATTAAGATAATAAAATTACTAGTAAATTCTGATAAAAACAGACTTGAGATAGGTGGGTCTTTAGTTAATGATTATGATGTATCTAAGGTTACTTTAATTAGAGATTTAAATGAGTTAATTAAATTGGGGTTTATTAAGTTGGTTGGAACTGGTCCTTCAACTACTTATTCCTTACTCAAAACTCCTACAACGTTGCCTTTATTTGATTTAAATGAATATTTTCAAGTTGATGTTGATAACAGAAATATTTTAGGAGAAAAGTTTAATTTTGATTTAATTAGTTCTTTGGACTCTTTTTTTGACAAAGATAATGATTTAGATGAAATTGAAAAATCACGAGTAAGATTTAAAGATTTAATAAATAATAAAAATTCTTTAGAGGTTAAAAAAGAATTAGAAAGATTTATTATTGAGCTAAGCTGGAAATCTTCTAAGATTGAGGGAAATACTTATACACTTTTAGATACTGAGAATTTAATTAAAAATAATATTAAATCTGATAAAAATACTGTTGATGAAACTCAGATGATCTTGAATCATAAGTATGCTTTTGATTATATTTTAAAAAACTTAAAAGATTTTAAGACTTTTTCACAAAAAAATCTTAAAGAAATCCATTCTATTTTAGTTAAAGATTTAAATATTAAAACTGATTACAGGGAGCATGGAGCAGGGATTACTGGAACCAAATACTTACCTCTTGATAATAAATATCAGATTGAAGATGCAATTAATCAATTAGAAACAAGGTTTAAACAAATTGATTCTCCATTGATCCAAGCATTTAGCACACTGGTTTTTGTTTCGTATATTCAACCCTTTGCGGATGGTAATAAAAGAACAGCAAGAATATTTAGCAATGCAATTTTACTTGCGAACAGCTATTATCCTTTGTCATATAGAAGTGTGGATGAAATTGAGTATAAAAAGGCGCTAATAATTTTTTATGAACAGTTTAATATTTACTTCTTTAAAAAAATGTTTTTAGATCAGTATCAGTTTTCTGTTGATAATTATTTTAAATAAATTAAACTGATTTATTTTATTGAATCATCAAAATCACCAATTAACTCCCACCAATTTCCAGTTTCATTATCTAATCCCGGAATATTTTGCATCCACCAAACTTTAAATGCCACTCCCCCATCGTCTTCACAATTATTTTTACTCCATGTACTACAGCTTACTAATTCTTTTTTACCTGTTCCATCTGGTTTCCAGTCTGTACAATCTGACATTACAGATCTTGTATTGTACCAATCGTAGTCGTGTCCAGTTGTATATTTCATTACATTGGGGGGGTAATGTGTCCAACCACACGAATAGCTTTCTTGATCACCTGATAAACCAATAAACTTACGCCATAAGTCAGAATGTATATAATTATTAACAGCCTCAATATGATGTGTATGGTTTTCAAGCACTTCACCTACTCCTCTACCATAATTTAAGTTATATAATACATAAGTTTTATTACAAATTGGTAAATCATTAGTCATTTCACTATTACTTACATCCCCATACTCATCTTTGTTCCATTTTTCTCTTATTTTTCGTCCCATACTCATATTACTTTCAACAGGTTCAATTTTCTCTGTATGATAACCCCATACCCAAACCTCTTTTAAACCCATATTATCTACGTATTCACAAATATTTTCTCTTTCTAGAATTTTTTTATAATCTGGGCGATTGGTATTTGCTTTCCAAGGTAGAGGTAATCCTGCAGGTAAACTTTCATAATATACTTTAGTATCTGTAAGTGAATACTGCAAAGAAGGTTGGGAGAATGTTTTTTTATACTGATGATATCTAGAGCCCTCTGTTAATTTTGATATTGACTGTGTAGTAATTGAGTTTACATATTCTAGTAAGCTACTGGCTATAGATATATTTAATGATCCTGTTTCATTAAGGTTTATCTGATTATTAGAAGAAGGAATATATATTATATTTAAAACTTTCATCTGCATTGAGTCATAAGTTTCGTCTAAATAATCATTTATAGGTGGTTGTTGAGGTTGGCTAAAATCTTTTATTTCTGGTGTTACTACTTTATTTGGTTTGTAATTAATCTGGGTTTCAGTTTCTAGATTATTATATTTATCATAAACATAGTATGAATATAAAGATAAGCAACTAATTATGAGGATAAAAATAATACTATTTTTCACTACCTAAACTATATAATTTATTGTAAACAATGTAAAATAGTATAATGGATAAAGAAATTAGATGGCTTTTGAAAGATAAGTATAATTTCTCAGAAAATCAAATTGCAAATTTTAGCTCTTCGACTGCGTCGTTAAATATTTTAGATGATTTAAAGAGATTAGAAAAAGGTGAACCTATAAACTATGTTATTGGTTGGCAAGAATTTCTAGATTGTAAGATTGATTTAAGCTTTAAACCACTTATTCCACGTGTTGAGACTGAGTTTTGGGTTAAAAATGCAATTGATGATTTAACTACGAAACATTTCTCCACTTCGGTCGAAAGATATAATTTAAAGACACTTGATCTATGTTGTGGTTCTGGTTGTATTGGTATTGCTATCTTAAAACATTTGCCAAACAGTTTTGTAACCTTTTCTGATATTAGCGACAATGCTATTAATCAAACTAAATTAAATTTAAACCTAAATAATATTGAAAATAGTAGGTATAAAATAATAAAGTCAGATTTATTTAAAAAAATTGATGATAAATTTGATTTAATCTTTGCTAATCCTCCATATGTAGATAAAAATGGCCTTGTTCCTGAAAGTTTAAAATTTGAACCTGAAATTGCAATCTTTGCAAATGATAATGGTATAGAAATTATAAAAATAATTCTAAACGATTTTGAACAATTTCTTAATACAAATGGGCAGTTATTTATGGAGTTTGGCTACAAACAAGATGACATTATAAAGAAAATTCTATTAAATCATAATAAAGTTAATCTCACTTTTATTAAGGATCAGTATGACATTGAAAGGGTTTTGCACTATAGGTTTTAGTGATATAATTATACTATGGAACATATTTATGGCAGACATTCAGTTTTTAGTGTATTAGAAAATCCACAAAGACAGGTTAAGATAATTACTATTCAGGAGGGTTTACCAAATAGTAAGATTATTGATGATATTGTGGATTTAGCTAAACAAAAAAATGTTGAGGTTGAATTTGTGCCTTTAGTTAAACTTGAAAGAAAATATAGTATGGGTAAACATAGACATCAAGGTATAGTTGCAGTTTCCTCTGAACTTAATACTTACACTTTAAAGCAATTACTAGAACATTTAGGTGAAAACCCCTTGCTTGCTATCTTAGACCACGTTAATGACCCACATAACTTAGGTGCAATTGTTCGAAGCGCTGAGCTTGCAGGTTTTGATGCTGTTATTATGCCTGAGCGAAGAAACGCACCACTTACAAATACTGTTGTAAAAACCTCGGCAGGTGCTACCGAAAAAATCCCAATGGTTAAGGTTGCCAATGTTAACGAAACAATTCGGCAATTAAAAAAATTAAATATTTGGGTATATGGCATTGAGACTGGCGGTGAAAATATTTATGATACCGATTTTACGCAGCCTACTGCATTAGTCTTTGGTGCTGAAGGTGAAGGATTAAGTACCCTGACAACAAGTCTTTGCGATAAAATATTAACTATTCCTATGTATGGAAAAACTGAATCTTTAAATGTTTCTGTGGCTGCTGGAATTTCAATGTTTATTGCAAGCAAAAATAGACATTAGTCTGGATCTCCGATTTCTTGGAGATGACGTGATACCTTTATTTTAGTTTACTAGAAATAAATATAACTGATTAACTGGAGTATACAGATCACTTTTATCTGCAAATGAAAATTTCTTTAAATAATTAAAATAATATACTGGTTTGTATAATGGGATTGCAGGAGCATCTTGAATTAAGGTTTCTTGTAAAACATTGTAATGTACTTTTCTTTCATCAAATCCAGATACTTTTCTCCCCTCCTCTAAAGCAGTATCGGTTCTGACTGATACATAATTGGACAGGTTTAATCCCGGAAATTTATTTTGTGTTGAGTGCCAAAAAGCAAATTGATCTGGATCTCTTGAAATTTCAGCTCCCACAATAAGTGCATCTCTGGCTTGTATTTCATTTAACATATCTCCTACCTCATTGATTTTGACTTCATCTAACTCAAAGTTGATGTCATATTTATCCCAATATCTAACTAGTTCTTCTGCAATTTTACGATAGGTTTCATCGCTTGGGTAAGCTAATTTAAATTTTACACCATTAAATTTTTGTTCAGATTGTGTTAGCTTTGTTGCTTCTGCAAAAGACCATTTAGTACCTTTGTAAAATTTTTCATACGAAGCAGCATTTCCTGAAAATACTTTATCAATTATACTTTGTCTTGGTACGTCGGCAGATAATGTTTTCCTTAACTCCA
>JAQBTZ010000039.1 GCA_027624675.1 bacterium | reverse complement strand
CAATCAAAAAGCTATACAAAAAACTAACTTGGATTTCTATTTCTGCTTTTAGATCTTAAATCAGCATTTAGGGTTTTTTAACTAAACATATTACCTAAAATATATATTTCTAAATTCTAAGGCTAAATATGGATTAACCCAAGTGCCTGTAGCTGATTGAACAGCATTAACCCCTAAAGATAAATATTCCATTGCATCTGTTGGTTGCATAATACCACCAATACCAATTACAATAAAATCTACTAAACTAAGTTCCTCTTTATAAGCTAAAATATTTTTTACTTGGCCTATTGACAGGTTTTTTATAGCCGTACCTGAGATCCCAGCTATTAACCTACTATTTCCAAATGCTGGATCACCTTGAGTATTAAGCACTTTCATACCATAAGTATTAGTACTAGAAAGTCCCGATATAATACCTTTTGTTTTATATAAAAATTCTTTGATTTTTAGTTGATCTTTATAAAATCCAACTTTGACTAATAATTTTTTATTTTCAAGTACTTTGTACATTTCGTAACATATTTTGAAGGTTAAATCTATATCTTCATATATTAATCCATGCCCATCTGTATTTGGACATGCAAAATTTATCTCAACAATAGTTGCAGATGTTTGATTAGCAAGTCCCGCTAACTCAATTGCATTTTCAATCTGTGTCTTACCTTTTATATCAGATATCATTAGAGATAAAATTAATAATTGACCTTTTTTTAACCTGCTTTTTGCTAGCTCATATTCTTTTATCCAATACTCTGGTCTAGTTGAGTGAACACCAAAACTATTTGCTATAGATACACCTTGATCTGAAAAAGGTTTTATATTAGAAATTAAAGTTGTATTTAAATCCTCTAATTTTAATTGATAAGGTAGGTTTACATATAATAAATTAGGGGAATCAAAACCTCTCCATTCTATGCTTCTAAAAGTTTTAAATGTAAGTAAATCAAACCCTAATTTAGAATAAAATTCTACATATCGAGAGTTAGAGGTTAATGGACATGCAGGTATTCCAAAAGGGGTATTTAGCTTATGCCCCAAAAACAATACATCTGAATCTATTTCAGGTAAATTTGGAAACGATGCATTCCAATATGGTCCATAGAAAGTGTTAATTTCTATGGATTCTTTATTATTATAAATGATTATTATTCACTGTAATTTATAACTTTCTATTGTAGAATAATAAACTTTTGAGACTTTGTCAATTTTTATTTTTCTTTATTTCGAGTCTTCATTCTTAAATCAGCGTTTAAGATTTTTTTTCTAAACCTAATATTTTTTGGGGTAATTTCAAGTAATTCATCATCTTCAATAAAGTTTAAGCTTTGTTCTAAATCCATTATTGTTGGCGGGACTAATATTAACGCATCATCGTTTCCTGAGGCTCTAATATTGGTTAACTGTTTACCTTTTATTACATTAATCTCAATATCTTCTGTTCTGCTATTTAAACCAATAATCATTCCTTCGTATACCTCAGTCTGGGGGGCAATGTATGTGATCCCCCTGCCTTGTGCCACATTTAATCCAAACCCTGTAGCTTTACCACCTGTTGAAGCTAGTAATACTCCGTTTCGTAGTCTTGGAATATTTCCTGTTACTTTTCTGTATTCTAAAAAGCTGGTATTAAAAACTAAATTTCCTTTTGACATAGTAAGTAGTATGTTTCTAAGTCCTAATGTTCCTCGGGTTGAGATCTCAAATACTATATTAGTAGTTTTATCATCGTTTTCAGCTTGATCTGTTAACATTCCCCCTCTTTTTGCTACCTCTCCAATTATTGAGTTTGCATATTCTGTTGGAACCTCTACAAATAATTCTTCGTATGGTTCTTGAGTTTCACCATCTACTATTTTTTGAATAACTTGAGGTTTGCTAACTTGCATCTCATAACCTTCTCTTCTTAAATTTTCTAAAAATACTGAAAGATGTAGTTCGCCTCTACCTGCTACTTCAAATTCACCATTAATATTTTTTTCGAATTTTAATGAAATATTAGTCTGTACCTCTTTTTCTATTCTTTCTGCTATCTGTCTAGCGTTTACTAAACTACCTTCTCTACCTACAAAAGGCGAAGTATTTGCTGAAATTGAAATTTTTAAAGTTGGATCTTCGATTGAAATTGATGGCAACGCCTCTTGCTTATCAAAATCTGTAATTGTATCTCCAATTGATGCTTCTTTTATCCCTGTTATATAAACAATATCGCCGGTTACACCTTTATCTATCTCTACTCTATTTAAACCCTGGTTTGTGTATATTTTTTCTACAAAACATGAAATTATCTCACCATTTGATTTCATCAAAGCAACCTTAGCATCTGTATTTATCTCACCTCTAAAAACCTTACCGATAGCATATTTACCTTTATAGTTATCGTAATCTAAGCTTGAAACTAACATCTGAAACCCCTGATCCGATGAGATAACAGGCTCTGGTATGTGTTTAATAATTGCCTCGAATATTGGTTTTAAATCTGCTGGTGCATTAATATCTTCTGGCATGTTTTCCCATGACTTTCCATCTCGACCTATTGCATAGTAAACTGGAAAATCTAGATGATGATCACTTTTTGCTAAATCTAAAAATAGGTCCGAAGTTCTATGTAATGCTTTTGCAGGATCACAATCTTTTTTATCAATTTTATTTATAACAACTATGATTTTAAGATTTAATTCTAGCGCTTTTTTTAAAACATACTTTGTCTGAGGCATTGGTCCTTCTTTTGCATCTATAACTAAGATTGCACCTTCTGCCATGTTTAGCGTTCTTTCTACCTCTCCACTAAAATCTGAGTGACCTGGAGTATCGATTATATTAATTTTATAGTCGTTATAATTTATTGTGGTATTTTTAGCTAAAATGGTAATGCCTCTTTCTCTTTCTTGATCATTTGAATCCATAATAAGAGTATCGGACATATAATGTTCGTTTTCTCGAAAGGTTTTTGATTGTTTCAATAGTCCGTCAACTAGACTTGTCTTTCCGTGGTCAACGTGAGCTATTATCGCTACATTTCTAATATTCATAATAATCTTATCGTTATATAAACAATAAATACTAACACAAAACAGCTGATTTAACTAATGTTTGTATGGGAAATTAATAAATATCAAAATCCTTAAGTAATTTTTTATTGCCTTGTATCTGATACTGTAAAAGTGTTTGGTAAGTACCTGGTTTAACAGACAGATCTTTTGGTGTACCAATATCTTCAACCTGCCCCTGATTTATTACTATAACCTTATCTACATTTTGTATTGTTGAAAACCTATGTGCAATGATTATAACAAGCTTACCTTTCATTAAATTTTCTAACGCAAGTTGTACTTCTAGTTCTGATGCAGAGTCTAAACTACTTGTTGCCTCGTCTAAGATTAATATTGGTGAGTTATGAAGTACTGCTCTTGCAATCTGAATTCTTTGTTTTTGCCCACCTGATAACTTAATACCTCTTTCACCTATCTGCGTATCTAGCCCTTTTTCAAATCCCATTACAAAATCGTAAGCATTAGCCACTTTAAGTGCTTTAATAATTTCCTGTTCAGTTGCATTTTCTTTTCCATAAGAAACATTATCTTTTACATTTGTTGAAAAAAGTTCGCTATCTTGAAATACCATCGATATATTTCCTCGTACTTGCTGGTATGTTATATCGTTATAATCCTTATTATTTAAAAAGACTTTGCCACTTTCAGGTTTATAAAATTTCATTATTAAATTAACAATAGTAGACTTTCCTGCACCACTATGTCCAACTAAAGCAACTTTTTCAAAGTTTCCTATCTCAAAATTTAGATTTGTAATTATAGATTTTGACTCTTCGTAACTAAAATTTAAATTCTCAAATTTTAAAATTGGATTTTCAAGCTTTACTACCTTAACCTTTTGATCAAGGTCTTCTTCACCTTTTAGGTTTAATATCTCGAAAAATTCTTTTGAGCCACTTTCAGCCTGTTGAAACCTTGTTAAAATAAATGACATTGCAAATAATGGTCTTCTTGCTAATGTTACAAGCTGGATAATTAAAACCATTTCACCTATTGTTAAACTCCCCTTAAATGCATTATAAAAAACTATAACATTTACAATTAGTAACACTACATTTAAAGATAAGTTTCGTAAAAAGTCGAAAATATGAAATGTTTTACTCTGTTTTGCATATATGTCGTTTGAATTTTTAAGATTTTTTGCTAAAAAATTTAGTTCGTTTAGCTCATTTAAAAACATCTTAACTACCTTAATATTTAAGATAGATTCTTGAACTCTGCCTCTTGTGGTGTCTTGTATCTGATTTTTTAGAGTTTCACGCTCTCCCCACTTTTTAGTAGAAATGTAACTTAGTGCTATATAAATTGGAAATAAAATTGCGATAAAAAATGCGACTTGTAAATTATAATATGCTAATACAATTACCGTAAAAATACTTTGAAAAATAATAGGAAAGAAAAAGTTTGTACAGGTATTAATAAAATCTTTAATTGATGTTATGCCTCGGGAAAGTTGGTTGACTATCTTTCCTGATATCTCACCATCAAAATATTGCTGAGGTAAAGTTAAAACTTTTTTATAAAACTTTTCTGATAAAAACTTTTCAAGCTCGCCTGATAGATGATCACCCATTCTTGAACTTACAGAAGAAAGAGCAATATCAACTAGCCCAACTATAAAACTAATTGCTAACAATAGGATTAATGTATTTAAATTGCCATTTTGACCAATATTAATATTTGAGACAATTTCATCGACAATTAATTTAGAAACAATTGGTGAAACCTGCTGAATAATAGCACCAATAAAAATTAAAAAAGTAATTAGATACATTACCTTGTATAATGGCTTTGCTATTAAAATTATTTGTTTGATATTTTTCATAAATTACTTAAGAAAAAATTAAAAAGAATTATAATTCGAAACCGGAAGTTAAGTAACACTTGGACAACAATAAACAATGTGCCCCTTACTTCCTGCGCTCTCGATTGATTAAATATATCTGTATCAAAAACGCAAATCAATCTGCGAGAGCTTTCTCATTACAATCCTTTTTAATTTTTTGAACCAAACTGATTTAACTCTTAATTCTCTAGATATTTATCAATAAGCTGTTTAAATGTTGCAAATGGTTGTGCACCGACTACTAATTCACCTGTAATTGATGTTTTACCTGATTTACCAACAAAGAAAGATGGTGTACCAGACACACCTACGCTACTTCCGTAAGCAAAATCTGCTTTCACCTCTTCTTCAAATTCTTTTGCCTCTACACATGTCTTTAACCCTGCTGAGTCTAATCCTAAATCTGTTGCAAATCCATATAATTGATCAACTGTTAAGCCATTTCCATTTGAATTAGTATTTGTAAATATTTTATCGTGATAATCAAAATAAATCTGGTCTCCGCCCTGTTTTCTAGCACATTCTGCTGCTATAGCCTCAGTTGTTGCCAATGGATTATGAAATCCTAAGGGGAAATCTCTAAATACAACCTTTACTTTGCCTGTATCAATATAATTTTTCTTTATATCTGGAAATGTGTTTGTAAAATAACTTTTACAAAATGGACACTCGTAATCACTAAACTCGATTAATGTAACTGGTGCATCAGCATTACCTAAAACTGCATCATCATCTAACTGTACCTCTAAAATACTAGGAACTGGTGCTGGTAGATTTGTTGGGGTAGGTTGACCTGCAACAGTGTCTGTAATTTTTTGAATATCAGCTTTATTTACTGTATTTTTCATTCCTAAGATACTAGGATTATTTGAAAAGATAACTGAAAGACCAATAAGTCCGCCAGCTATAATTATTGATAAAGGTGTAAGTAATTTGTCCATAATATAATTTCTAATTTAAAACGTAGTGTCCATTGTAACTTAATTTTATACGATATC
>JAQBTZ010000038.1 GCA_027624675.1 bacterium | reverse complement strand
TGGCTCACGCACATTTTACGGAGATGGCATCGCCCTTGGCTTGCCATGCACCGAATGGTGCGTGGCTGGGGTGCAGGGATTCGAACCCCAATCTTAGCGTCCAGAACGCCACGTCCTACCATTGAACGACACCCCAATAATTAGATTCTGAAATAAATTCAGAATGACGAGTGTTATTATATAACAAACTGATGATAGAGTTAAGTTAAACTGGATTTTCACTTTCGTGGAAATGACGACAATGAAATACTAGATTCTTCCCCGCATACGCGAGGATAACGACGGGAAAATTTGCAGTTACAAACTCTGTATTGCCTGATTTAATCTCTGCAAGGTTTTTTCTTGCCCTAAAACCTCGATTACATCAAATAATGGTGGGGATTGTCTTGTACCAGTCAATGCTACCCTTATTGGCATAAATGCATTTAGTGTTTTCCAGGTGTTTTTTTCAGCCAGGTTTCTAATCTCTGTTTCAACCTTATGTAAGTTTACTGTTTTCCAGCTTTCTACTTTCTTTATCTCATCATGCACAAATGATAATAAAACCATTATCTGATCTTTATCCTGGCCTGATTTAATTAAGAGATTCTTCGCCTCCGTCTCAGAATGACGTGGATCCATATAAAAATAGCTAACTAACCCTTTAAAATCACTGAGTATTGAAAGTCTTTCTTGTATTAAAGGTATTACTTTTAACGAATAATCTTTATCTTCTAACCATTTTAAGGTTTCTTCATCTTTTGTATATGTATAGTGTTCGACAAGCATTTCATAAAGTTCAGTTACCTTTAGTTTTCGAATGTATTGTCCATTAATCCACTTTAGTTTATCTAGATCAAACCTTGGTCCTTGTGAGCTTATATCTTTAAAATCAAAATATTTTACAAAATCTTTTACATCAAATATCTCTTTTCCTTTAGGGTGATTCCATATTATCTGTGCAAGGTAGTTTAGAATTGCTTTTGGTAAAAAGCCCTGCAGTCTGTAATAGTCTGCACTAGAGTGCCCGTGTCTTTTACTTAATTTTCCTTTTCCATCACTATTTAAGATTACTGGAACATGTATTAACTTTGGCAACTCCCACCCAAAATACCTGTATAACAAAACCTGTTTAGGGCTAGATGGTAACCATTCTCTTGCTCGTACCATATGTGTTATTTCCATAAGGTAGTCATCAACCACAACTGCCATATGGTATGTTGGAAACCCATCTGATTTTATCAACACCTGATCATCTATTGTGTTGCTGTCAAACAGTATTTCACCTAATACTTCGTCGTATACTTTTATTGTTTCGTCTAAAGGGATTTTCATTCTAATAACAAAATTCTCGCCTTTTTTAACTCTTTCTTCTGATTCCTCTATACTCAGATTAATACAATATTTATCGTACATTGGTGGTATTCCATCTTTTTGCATTTGTTCACGAACCTTGGTTAGCCTTTCTGAAGTACAAAAACAGTAATAAGCATGATCTTTACTTATTAGTTCTTTTGCATATTTTTGATAAGTTTCTAGCCTTTCAGATTGTCTGTAAGGTTCAAATTTTCCACCTTCAAAAGGGCTTTCATCTGGTACTAAACCAAACCAGTGTAAATGCTCATTTAAATTTTCTTCTGCTCCTTTTACAAATCTAGCCTGATCAGTATCTTCTGAACGCCATATAAAATTTCCACCTCTACCTTTTGCATAAGCATAGTTTATTAATGCCTGATAAATTGTACCCAAGTGTGCAAGTCCTGTAGGGCTTGGTGCTATTCGTGTTCTGACTGTTTCGTTCATATATTAGCTATTTTACAATTAATTTAAGAAAAACATAAGGGAAACGTGATATTATTATATTATGAAACTTGCGGACGCTTCGCGTCTATTTAAAAAAACTATCTTAATCTTTGTGGCACTTATGGTGCTTTATTTTATTATAAAATTTACTTTCGCTGCTGGAACAGTTTTGTTTAAGGTACTTTTTCCTCCCAAAGCGGCTGTACCTACTGTGCAATTTGGACTAATACCTTTACCAAATATTGAGAGTCTTAAAACCGACGGAACAATTAAATATGAGGTTGATACGATAAGTGGCAGACTTCCTAGTGGTTTACCAAGCCAGATGCCTGTATTTAAGGTTATTGTACCTAAGCAAGATATTTTAGTTGAACAAAAAGCAAAGCAAATTGCTGAATACTTTGGTTTTAAAAATTCTGCATACACACAACTAACAAATATTGAATGGAAGTGGCAAAGCCTTGTTCCACAACGAACACTAAATTTAAACATATTATCTTTTAATTACGAAATTGATCCAAACTTAGCTCAGATTAATCTGTACTTGCGAAGAGGAGATGCAATTACCTCAGAACAGGCTAAATCAAGTGCGCTTGGAATTTTTGCAAATCACTCTTTTGTTGATATTAAAAAGGATGCTGAAAATTTTACGACAGAGGTGAGTTTTGCGAGAATAAATCAAGAGGTGTTAGAAGAGGCTCCTTCGCTTTCTGAAGCACAACTTACAAGGGTTGATATCTTTAAAACGTTAACTTATGCCGAAACTAAATTTAATATATACGGTACAAGATACGATAATAGCTATATTAATTACTTTTTAGCTAAGGGATATTTAGTTCCAAATAAATTACTAAAAGCTAACGTAAACTACTGGAGTTTCGACTCTGAACAAGGATCAACTTATCCACTTAAAAATATCAATACTGCATGGCAAGAGCTAGTTTCTGGAAATGGCACTATTGTTAAATTAGTTGAAGAGGGCGAAGATAGCTATAAATCATATATAATGAAAAATATAAAATCAGTTAAGATTAAATCAATTGAGTTAGCTTACATTATGGAAGATGGTGTTCCTAAGTTTATTCAACCAATATACATATTTAAAGGGAGGTTTGAGACTGAATCAGGCAAGCTTGGAGAATATGTTTCTTACTTACCTGCACTTGATAGCAATGTTGTTAAATAATCATTTGTAGCTGTAATCATCTTTTCAGCATCTTCAAATCTACTATCAGAACCTAAAACCACTCCTAAAAATCTTTTGCCTTGTAACTCGTACTCGAAAACTAGACAATCTTTTGCAAAATCAGTAAACCCTGTTTTTATTCCAATTACATTTGGATGAGTAAATAACAGTTCGTTAGTGTTTTTAATATTATGAACGTTAGCCCCATCTACAGATACAATAACAACCTCTTTTAGGGAAACATTACGAGCAAATTCTTTATTTGTCATTGCATATATTGACAATTTATACATATCCATGGCCGATGAGTAATGATCAAGCTCATCATAACCAATTACGTTTGAAAAATTTGTATTATCCATACCTAGTTTTTGGGCTTTTTCATTCATTTTATTAACAAAAATATGAGGCTCACTGTTTTTAAACTGCAATGTACAGGCAGCATCTGCGCCTGAAAAAACTAACATAGAAGTTATTAGTGCTCGAATAGTCAGTTTTTCACCAACTACAAATCCAACTTTTTGTGTTGGTACAGTAGTACAATAATATGGAACTTCTACCACATCATCTAAATTATATTCTTCTAAAGCTACTACTGCTGTCATTATCTTGGTTGTAGAAGCTGGAGCTAATTTTGCATTTAAATTTTTGGAGTAAAATAAATTTCCATCAATATCACTTACCATTGCAGATTTTGCTGATACATCTATTGGTAGATTAACAGGTTTAACAATTGGTTTCTCAACCACCTCTGATTTAATTACAGCCTGTTGTAGTTCTTGTGCACTACTTTCTTTGTTATTACCTAATTTCTTGTTACCTATAGGCTTACTGTAAGATGAGTAAAATACAAATATTAAAAAACAAATTAAAAGAATACTTATTCGTATCAAAGGAGTTAACGCAAATTTTTTAATCATTTTTGCTAAAGTTTTGTAACTTAATTTCACCTATCTTTTTATAATCTAAAGCTAACATCTTTATAGTTTTATTATGTTTCCCAGGATTAAATAAAATATGTTCATTATTAAACAATTTCTCATCAACGAAAGTTTCAATACCTAACAAAAACCCAAATGGTGCAACTGCTCCTATCTCAACTCCTGTATACTTTTTAACATTTTCAGGTGTCGCAAGCGGAACCTGCTTAGCTTGTAAGATACTTTTCGCTAATTTACCATCTACTTTATCATTGCCTCGAAGAACCAACATTACAGGTCTACCAATATCAAATACTAACGCCTTTGCACCCTGCTCAATCACTCCACCTCCTCTAACTTCTGACGCTTGTTTACTAGTAAAAACCGGTTCGTGCTCAAACAACTGGTAGTTAACATTTTTACTATTTAAAAATTCAATTATTTTTTCATAAAATCCCATAATAACTATTAAGGGTATCATATTTATTTTAATTCTGCAGGTGACTGATTAAAAAAATAGACGTATACTAAAATGAATATGAAAAAAGTGCCCATTTTATACTCACTAATAGGAACAATTATTGGAGCTAGTTTTTTTACACTTCCATACGTTTTTGATAAACAAAACCTTATCCTGGCTAGCAGTCTTTTCTTATTGATCTCACTTTTATCTATGTACACCAACTATATCTATTCTAAAATTATTATTAACACCCACTCACAACATCAACTGCCAGGTTATACTGAAATTTACCTTGGAAGAAAATATAAGATGCTAGTTTCTGTTATGACACTACTTGGTGCACTTGGTTCCAACCTTGCCTACATTATTATTATTATCTCGTTTTTCAATACTATTTTTCAAAACCAATTTAATGAGAAACTTATTGCATTAATTTTTGTTATATTATTTGGATTACCAATATTTAGTCGTAATCTATTTAATAAATCAGAAAGATACCTAACCTCACTCTTAATTATCTTGTTACTTTCTTTAACAGCAATCTTACTTTGGCAAACTAATAATTATTCAAGTTTAATAATCTTAACTAGCAATAAAATCCAACCTTTTACAATACCTTTACTACTTGGGGTTACACTTGCCGCAAATACTGGATTTGGAATATTACCCGAGTTAAAAAAAACTTTATCATATAGCAACTTAAAGCTAACAACAATTATAAATTCACTAATCCCAATTATTTTATATATCGGTTTTATAATCGCAGTCTTACTTAACTCTCACACTGTTTCTGAAAATGGACTTAGTGGTTTAGTACTAAGTAATCCATTAATTGTTCTTGGGGCTTTAGTTGGAATACTTGCAGTAACAACATCTTACCAAAGCTTATCTGTAGTAAGTATTGATACATTAGTAGAAGACTTTAACTGCTCAAGATTAATTTCAATACTAATAGTTATTTTTATTCCTCTTGCCTTATTTGCAGTTGGCGTTAATCAACTCGTTTTAGTTATTGGAACAGTAGGAGGTTTATTTACAGCGTTTTTACATCTAATTATTCACTTAATATATAAAATAAAATTTGGACATAACTTTATTTTTGAGCTTTTCTCTTATATCTTAGCAATCATGATAATTATTGAGATTATTAGGCTAGTTTTTAAAATGCTTTAAATCTTTCAATTGAAATTCGTAGTTAGTATTTCCATTCCATTCATTTTTAGTTATTGAACAAACAATATCTACCTTTTCGTCAAACTTAAGATTTTGAGCCAGTTCAGCCATGCCAAAACCTACACCTCTTATAAATTCAGTTTCATTAGTAATATTTAATGTTAAGTGACTCTGGTCTTTTCCAATAATCTTAAAATCAACAATCCTTAAACCCTTTATTAAAAATAAAGGACTAGGATTTTCAGCACCGTATGGTTCTAAAGTCTCAACAATTTCAAACAATTTTTCATCAAAGATTGATAAATCAATAGGATACTCTATATCCAAATGATTTTTATATAGATTTCCTTGGTTAATATCTTTTAAAGAATTAATTA
>JAQBTZ010000037.1 GCA_027624675.1 bacterium | reverse complement strand
ACCATAAGTAATTATGGATTAATATGCGTCACATCCTGGGGGTGAAGAAGCTCCCAAGGGTTCGGCTGTTCGCCGATTAAAGTGGCACGCGAGCTGGGTTCAGACCGTCGTAAGACAGGTCGGTCTCTATCCTCTGTGGGCGTGTAAGATTCTGAGGGAAGTTGGCGGTAGTACGAGAGGACCCCGCTGAACAAGCCTCTAGTGTACCAGTTGTTCTACCAAGGGCATCGCTGGGTAGCTACGCTTGGAATTGATAAGAGCTGAAAGCATCTAAGCTCGAAGCAACTCCCAAGATTAGAATCTATGGCCTCCTGGAAGACTACCAGGTTGATAGGCTACAGGTGTAAGCACAGAGATGTGTTCAGCCGAGTAGTACTAATGGTCTCAATTCTTTCATTAATTTACTTTAGCTAGCAATAGTTAAAGTAAGAACTTATTTATGCAAATTTTGATTTGTTGAAATTTACCTATTCGGTTTTTAGTGTGCAACTTATAACTAAAGTACCTTAAATTATTATAAATGTTGTGCTGGTGATTCTGGCGGAGAGGATCCACCTTTTCCCATTCCGAACAGAGAAGTTAAGCTCTCCAGCGCCGAAGATAATGCACGGGCAACTGTGTGTGAAAATAGGTCATTGCCAGCACAACATTTATAATAATCAAGACCAAATTCTAACTATAATATGTTTACAAACCCTGTAATTTTACAAATCCTAAAACACTACGAAAAAATATGGGCAATAGGTACTTTTAAGGCACTATCAGGCTGGGACTTAGAAGTTACAATGCCAGAAAAAGGAGCAGATAAGAGGGAAAGCAATGGCACAATTATCTTTATTGCAACAAGATTTGTTATTAGATCAAAAGTTTTTAGAACTTATAGAAAGCGTAAATATTGAAGAGTTAAATACGCAGGAAAAGGCGGTTATTAGAATTTTAAAACGAGACACCCAAAACTACAAAAAAATACCTAGTCAGTTAATAAAACAGTTAGTAGAAACAACAAACCAAGCACAAATTGCCTGGCGAAATGCAAGGACTGAAAACAATTTTGATTTATTTGCACCAAATCTAGAAAAAATAGTTACCTTATTAAAACAGAAAGCAGAAAGTCTTGGTTATACAGATAATATTTATGACGCATTACTAGATGAATATGAAGAAGGGCTAACGGTTGTTAAGTTAGATAAATTTTTTAACGAAATAGAACCACCACTAAAAAATCTTTTAGATTATATTAAATCATCAGATAAATATACAGAAAATCATCCACTAGAAACCTTACCGTACGACAAGGTTTCCATGCAAAAGCTAAATGAAAAGGTGTTAGATTTTTTTAAGGCGGATAGAAAAAAACTTAGGATAGACGAATCAACTCATCCGTTTACTGAAAATATATCAGTAGATGATGTTCGAATAACAACTAGATATGCAGATAAAGATTTCCAAGATAGTTTAACAGCAACAATACATGAGTTTGGCCACGCCTTATACGAGCTTCAGGTTGCTAGAGAGCTTACAGGAACTCCAATACAAGGAGGTGTTTCGCTTGGAATCCATGAGTCACAGTCAAGGTTTTTTGAGAACATGATAGGAAGGACAAAGGCTTTTATAGAAATATTTTTACAAGATATAAAGGCATTATCACCTGAAATTTCAGAATATGTAAATAAAGAGGGAGTAGATGGGGTATATAGCTACTTTAATATGGTAAAGCCTTCGTTTATTAGGGTACAGGCTGATGAAATTACTTATCATTTGCATATAAAACTTAGATATGAGATTGAAAAAGGGTTGATAAATGGAGAAATTGAGGTAAAAGATTTGCCCACAATTTGGAATGATAAAATGGAAAAATTGTTAGGGGTAAGACCAGTCAATGATAGTGATGGAGTGTTACAAGACGTTCATTGGAGTTTAGGTGCGATAGGTTATTTCCCAACATATTCGATAGGTACATTTACTAGCGGACTTATTAAATATGAACTAGAAAAATCTTTAGGAAATATTGAAGATTCAATAACACAAGATCATGGAATTGATCAGATACAAAGTTATTTATCTGAAAAAATCAATAAATTTGGAAGTATTTTTACACCAGAGGATCTATTAAAACAGGCTTTTGAAGAAAGATTTACTACAATGTATCTGATAAAATATTTAGAAGATAAATATAAAGAGATATATTAATTACAACTATTGCTTCGAGTTTAAATAATTAGTACACTAGAGTTAATGTCTACAATTAAAACTTATTTTATTACAATTTTTATTGCTTTAAGCATAGTATTTTCTTTTCTCTTTTTTAAGACCGATGTGTTTAATGCCCCTGTTATTTCAATAGTTAACGCTGCTCCTTCATGTTCGTGTGACTGCACTTATAATCAACAGACTAATAGACAAGAGAGTAAATATTGTGGTAAGGTTGGTTCGACTGGAGAGTACACAAGCAGTGGAGGGACATGCTACACAGTTGATTGGCACTGTAATGCAGAGGCAGATAGTTCTGGAAGTTGTGTAACTAAAAATCATTTGTATAAAGACAAAGGTGCCCAAGTAGACAATAGTTATTGTAGTAGCAATCCTGATCCGACTGATCCTCCAGACCCATCAAATCCTAGTGGTAGTGTTTATGTCTCATCAAGAAATGGTAGTTCGGCTACAGTTTGTAATACTTTTAATCGCTCGGTAAGTATTGGAGTAAATAGATGTCAAAAGAATTATGATGAACCTCAGGTTTGTAGTGAGGTAAAGTATGCAGCAGTTTGTGCACCAGTTTCTGAGGACATTGGAGCTGGAAGCCCAAGTACACCAAACTGTAAAGGTGTTAATGTTGGTATTCCTGCCTGTGGAGTTTGGCAACTTGATATAGATTATAATGGTAGTAGTTTGTATGGCGAGTCAGGTTGTTATTTTGATAACTGCGCTCCACCAATTACTTATCCAGGGTCACCTACACCAGCCGGGGTATGTTCTGCAAACAATGATAAAATTACATATACATGGGGGGCAGTTGCTAATGCTAATTATTACTCAGTTAGGTTTAATGCTCATCCTCGAGATAATTGGGCATCAAATTGGCAAAATATTTGTAACGCAGGGCAGGCAGGTTTAGATGGCGATTATTGTTTTGATACTACAGGTACTAGTGTTACATTTAACGCTCCAGTTAATCAACTAAATGATTTTTGGATACATTCAAGAGTTAATTCTGATCCAGACTACTGGTCAGATCCAGCAAATATTGATGGTAAGGCTTGTAATGTGCAAATTCCCCCATCAGTTACTTGCAAATCTTTAACTGGAAAGGTTATTGGCACAGGTGATTTTATAGGTCAGACACCTCTTTTGACAGGGCTTCCTAACGACTTTACAGGTGTAGTTACTTTAAGCTGTACATCCGAATCTAAACCAAAACCAGTAAACAAGATGGAATTTACATTTGCAAAAGACACTATCGAACAGAAAAAAATAGTTAATACAAATATTGATTGCTCTGAAAATGCGGGTGTATTTACTTGTTCGGGCAAAGCAACTTTTGATGTAACTGGCAGTGCTAGTTATTCTGCAAAGGCAAAAGTGTGCATTGTCGATGGAGTAAATGAAATTTGTAGTCCTTAAATTCTTTGATTCTTTATTAACTAAGTGTATAGTGAAATTGAGAAATTAATTAGGTTGAAAATTTAACTGTCCATGATAAATCAAGAGGATTACCCTTTAGAAAATGTTACAACAAGCAGATCTAATAAAAAACAGACTCTTGTTATTTTATCTATTTTTCTTGCCTTAACTTTATTATTGTCTTTATTCATCAGTTCTAACCAAAAAAACTCTTCTACTTTAGAAAAATCTCCAGAGGTTTTTCAGGTTGAACCAGCTGCAATAGCTAATGTTAACTTAGCTTTATCCTCTGATACATCAAGTATAAAAAATGGTGAAACTGCAACAATAAGTGTACAAGCTTCATCTGTACCAGATAATTATCAGTTTTTAGGATTTATTGCAGCAATTAAAGTACCTAAAAACCTTACTCCAACTTTTACAGATACCTCATTTCCTATTGCGTATGATTTTACATATCCAGATGGACCTAGTTCTTACGTTGGATCAATTAAAGATAAGGATACGTATTGGGAAGTCCAAGCTTTAGGGGTTAATGGTTCTTCTAAGCCAATTCTACTTGCATTGAACGGAGTAGTTTTTTCTTTTAATGTTACACCAAGTGTCACAACTACTGAAAGCTCGAGTATAGAATTTATAATAGACCCAAATGGTAGCTATCCATCGGTTGTAAGTGCTGATCTAACCGAAGCACAGTTAACAACTGCTAATACCTCTATCTCTTTAATTCCATCAACTTTACCAACAATTACACTTACACTAGCAACTAAGAATGTAGGGGATGCTCCATTTACGATGGCTCATACTACAAATAGCACTGGTGCTAAGACTTTTACAAGCAGTAATACTGCTGTAGCAACAATTACTAATGCAGGGCTAGTAACAATAGTAAGAGCAGGAACAAGCACAATAACATTTAGTGTTGCAGCGGATGGTAATTACAGTGCAAATAGTATTACGGCTGCACTTACGGTTAATTTAGGAAATCAAGCTCCTACCGATATTGCGTTAAGTACAAACAGTATTGATGAGAATCAGCTAATCGGTACAACTATTGGAACACTATCAACAACTGATCCTAATGTTGGAGACACATTTACTTATACGATTACGGATGGAGTAGATTCAGCAAGTTTTACCTTAACAGGAAATACTCTAAAATCAGATGCAGTATTTGATTATGAAACAAAAAATACTTATTATGTAATTGTTAGATCAACTGACCAAGGTGGTCTGTTTACAGAAAAAACATTTACTATCTCGATAAATGATATAAATGAGATAGCAAAAGGAGATATAGATGGTAATGGTAAAGTAGAGACAAAAGACATAATATTTATGGTCAAGGTTTTCTTTGGAGAGATAACTGCAACAGATCAAGAAAAAGCAAGAATGGAGATGAATGGCATCCCCCCAGTTAATCAGTTGGATATAATTGCATTAGTTAAATACATGTTTGATTAGTTATGATAGATAAAAAAGTGCTTACACTAACATTAATAGGCTTATTAGTTATTGTTGTTTCGGTTGTGCTTAATCTCTTTGTGATTAATCAAGATAAAGCTAAAAAATCTCAAGAAGGTAGCCAAGAAATAAGTATAAATCAAGTTACGGTAGACAATAAGGTGGTCGAACTTGGGTTTAGATTTGATCCAGTAACACTCACAGTAGGTCAAACAGCAACGGCTAAACTTTTCGTAAAAAGTGTTAATAACACTACTAAATTAATAAATGGAGAGAGTATATTTTTAAGTATACTTTTAGATAATAACTTGCAAGTAAATGAAGCAGATTTACCTGATTCGTTTGACAGGGATCTAAAGATTAATGGCTCGAAATTTGCTGTGATTTTTTATAATTCTGTCAAGAGAAACATCAACTTAAGTTTGTTAATGAGCTCGGGTACATTTGAACTAAAGCCTGGAACTGTTATTTATAGTTTTCCAATTTCGTCAGATAATGCTGGTAGTTTTAAAGTTAGTATTCGAGAACCAGATGGGCAGTTGTACGTTCCATCAATAACAGACAACAGTTCTAACGAGGTGCTTATTATAAATCCATTACCTTTTGCAAATATAACTTACGCTCCAGAGGTTACTAATACAGCACCTATAATAAGTGGTGATCCTGTAACCACAGTTAATGAAAACCAAGATTATTCTTTTACTCCAACAGTAACAGATGCGGAGAATGATCCACTGACATTCTCAATATTGAATACACCAAATTGGGCGGTGTTTGATACAACAACGGGCAAACTTAGCGGTAAGCCATCATATAC